>DOMW01000241.1 GCA_003510345.1 Clostridiales bacterium
TGGGCGCCCCCTCAAACGCAACGCCCGCCGCACGCGCCGCCTGCCGCGCCGCCTCGTCGTTTTCACACGCGGCAAAATCGACCCCGGCGTATTCCTTTACGGCGTCCGCCATCGTAAGCCTCTTCCACGGCCGCGCAAGGCTCACCTCCGCGCCATCGTACATAAGCGTTTCCGCTTGCAGCACTTCTTTCGCGCAATAGCAGAGCAGGCTTTCGCAAAGCGCCATCATGCCCTCGTAGTCCGTATACGCCTCATACATCTCTATCGTGGTAAACTCCGGGTTGTGCTTNNCGTATGCCTGATAGAGCTCGATCGTCGTAAACTCCGGGTTGTGCTTTGTGTCCATCCCTTCGTTTCTGAATATCCTGCCGATCTCATACACCTTTTCAAAGCCGCCCACAATCAGGCGCTTTAGGTGCAGCTCGGTGGCAATGCGCAGGTACATATCCATATCGAGCGTGTTGTGGTGCGTAATAAACGGCCGCGCCGCCGCGCCGCCCGCGCTGTCCTGCAATATAGGCGTTTCCACCTCGATATAGCCGCGCCCGTCCATAAAGTCGCGTATGCACTTTATAATGCGCGAACGCATATAAAACGTTTTCTTCACATCCGGGTTCACGATCAAGTCCACATAACGCTGCCGGTAGCGCAGGTCTGTGTCCTTGAGCCCATGCCATTTTTCCGGCAGGGGCAGCAGCGACTTTGAAAGCAACGTGATGCCCGCCGCTTTTACGGATATCTCGCCGGCATTCGTGCGGAAAACCTCGCCCTCTATGCCCACGATATCGCCTATGTCCAGCTTTTTATACTCCGCGTACGGTTCCTCGCCCATCACGTCTTTTCGGGCATACACCTGAAGCTGCCCTTTTCCGTCCAGTATATGGAAAAAGCTCGCCTTGCCCATGATGCGCTTGCTTATGATACGCCCCGCCACCGCTACGCGCTTACCCTCGTATTCATCGAAACGGCCGAGGATGTCGGCGGAATCCTGCGTTTTATGAAAAGAAGTGATCTCATACGGATCCCTTCCTTCCCTTCTGAGCGCCTCGAGTTTGTCGCGCCGCACCTGTAATATTTCCGATAGTTCCTTCTCTGTCCGTTCTATCTCCGCCATACTTCGCGTACCTCTTATCTGTGAATATCCAATATTTTATACTTCGACACGCCGCCGGGCGTCTCCACCTTCACGGTCACGCCGATCTTTTTCCCTAAAAGCGCGCGCCCCACCGGCGATTCGTTCGATATCCGGTTTTTCGAAAGGTCGGCCTCCGCCGAGCCTACGATCTGGTATTCCTCTTCCTCGCCATATTCTTTATCCAGCACCTTCACGATCGCGCCGATGTTCACCTTCTGGACGTCCACTTCCTCTTCGTCCACAATCGTCGCGTTGCGCAGCATTTTCTCTATGGTCACGATCTCGCCTTCTATGCGCGCCTGCTCGTTTTTCGCCTCGTCATATTCCGCGTTCTCGGAGAGGTCGCCAAAAGCCCTCGCCTGCTTGATCTCCTCGGCGATCTCCTGCCTTCTTACCGTCTTTAAGTAATCCAGCTTTTCTTCCAGTTCCTTTACGCCTTTGGTGGTGAGCACTACATCATTCGCCATGCTTCCAAATCCTCCGTCCTTCACATTGTTTTGATCCGTGAATACTCTCTCATTATAGAAATAATCGGCTATTTGTCAAGCTTTCCCGCTTTTGTCCGTCAGGAATTTATCGATCTTCCCCTTTGCGCGCTGGAGCGCGTTATCGATGGATTTTTCCGTGCGCCCCATCACCTGCGCGATTTCCTGGTAAGACTTGCCGTTCAGGTAACAAAGCAGCACCTTTTTTTCAAGCGGGGAAAGCATTTTTGCTATCTCGCCCTCGATCGACCGGAAGTCCTCCTTATCGATAAAAATATCCTCCGGGTTCGATACCTTCGCCCCCACAAGCACGTCCATCAGCATCCGCTCAGATTCCTCGTCATAGACCGGCTTGTTGAGCGATACATACGAGTTCAAAGGCTTATGCTTTTGCCGCGTCGCCGTCTTGATCGCCGTGATGATCTGCCGCGTGACGCATAACTCGGCAAACACGCGAAACGACGCTTTCTTGTCGGGTGAATAGTCGCGGATTGCTTTATAAAGCCCGATCATCCCCTCCTGCATGATATCTTCCCTGTCCGCCCCGATCAAAAAATATGACCGCGCCTTGCTGCGCACAAGGTTTTTGTATTTTTGAAGCAAAAAATCGAGGGCCGCGTTGTCGCACTTTGCCCGCATCACGGTCTCTTCATCCGGCCTGTCGCTAAACGGCGACACGGCGCCTTCCGCCGGTTCGTCCTGTCTTCCCAAAAGTACGCTCATCCGCTGCAATCCTGCCTTGTTTTTTCATACAGCAACACGCTCGCCGCGCACGACGCGTTGAGCGATTGTGTTTTCCCCGTAAGCTCTATGCCTACCGTAAAGTCGCACAGTTCCTTTGTGAGCGCCGAAACGCCCTCCCCTTCGCCGCCTATCACAATCGCAAGGGCGCCCTTTAAGTTTGCCTGCCGCGCGGGCTGCCCGGAACTATCCGCACACGCCACCCAAACGTTCTTCTTTTTCAGTTCCTCTATTGCCTGGTTGATATTCGTTACCTTCACCACCGGGATGTATTCCGCCGCACCGCACGCCACCTTCACCGCCGCACCCGTAAGCGAGGCCGACCTGCGCTTTCCTATTATAACGCCGTGCGCCCCCAAAGCCTCCGCGCTCCTTATAACCGCCCCCAGGTTGTGTGGGTCCTGCACGCCATCCAATATCACAATAAAAGGCGGCCTGCCGCTCTGCTCCGCCAGCCGGTAAATATCCTCCATCTCACCGTATCGAAACGCCGGTATCTGCGCCGCTATCCCCTGATGGTTGGCGGGTTTGCCATTATAGCCCAACCCCGCGCTCATCTCGTCCAGCTTGTTCCGCGGGACCTCGCGTATCACAATGCGCGCGTCACGGGCAAGGCGCAATATCTCGCGTATGCTGCCATCCGAGATCCCTTCCACAATATAGATGCGGTCAATCTGCGCGCCCGATTTGATCGCTTCGCGCACGCTGTTCCTTCCAATAATATAATCGCTATTCTCCATCGTCAAACTCCACTTGGCCAATGCTGATTTCAATTTAAACCGCCCGCTATTTGCATTCTTTCTTTCGCCCTGCATCGTTATCGCCCCTTGCCGTAGCTATGGCTACGCCTGCGGGCCGCTGCCTTGCAGGGCAAAAGAAATCTCTACAAATATTGCGGACATTTCAAACTGAAATTAGCATAAGCAATTCCTTAAGCCTTTCATGCTGGCCGCTCAAATACAGGTAGCCGATCAGCGCTTCCGCCGCCGTAGCGTGCCTGTAATCCGCCACGCTCATGTTTTTGGGGGTCGTCGCGCTTTTGGCGTTCCTGCCCCGCATGAATACGTTAAGCTCCCGCTCTGTGAGGCTTTCCTTTATCCTGCCCGCAAACGCGGCCTGCGCGCGCGCGTTCACAAGCTTCACGCTTTCCTTGTGCAGCAGGCCCGCGCCCCCCGTCTCCTTAAGGATCAGCATCGTGCGCACGAACAGGTCGAACACACTATCCCCCACATACGCCAGCGTAAGCGGCGCAAGCTGCGCTGCCCGCTCGGGCGTCATCGCTTCCCTTCCACACAATATCCCTATCATAAAAGCTCCGCCACCGGCTGCGCGTTCAGCGAGAGATCGGCGCGCGCGCCCGCCTCATACGCGTAATACCCGGCGGAAGCGATCATCGCCGCGTTGTCCGTGCAATACCGCATCTCGGGGAAATACAGCTTTACGCCCCGTTCTTGTGCCTCACGCGTAAACCACTCGCGTATCTGCCGGTTCGCGCTCACGCCGCCCGCAATGGCCAGCGTGTCCAGCTTCTCCCGGCGAAGCGCCTCAAACGTGTTTTTGGCCAGTGCGCCCGCCACCGCCCGTAAAAACGACGCCGCCACATCCTCCCTTTTATAGCTTTCCCCCGCTTGTTCCATGCGGTGCAGCAGGTTTATGACCGCCGTTTTAAGCCCGCTGAACGAAAAATCGAGGTGATCCTCCCCGGCGAAAGCACGCGGCAGCGCATACTTTTCGCTATCCCCCGCGAGCGCGAGCGCCTCAAGGTTTGGCCCGCCGGGGTACGGCAGGGAAAGCACCCGCGCCACTTTGTCTATCGCCTCGCCCG
>DOMW01000198.1:0-223 GCA_003510345.1 Clostridiales bacterium
GCAGGACGCGTGAGAAATACGACTTGCCGTTCGGCGTGGTGGGCTTTAAATCGGCGCGCGCGCCTAAGGCGGTTCCGCCGGGAAAAGAATGCACCAGCCTGTTTATATTTGACAAAACGGCCGATGAAATGTGGGACTGGCCGGATGAGAAAATAGAGGAAAAGGTGCTTGCGAGCATCCGCAAGATGTTTGATTTCTATCCGGACAAGATCGACGATTACTA
>DOMW01000198.1:238-526 GCA_003510345.1 Clostridiales bacterium
TCGGCCACGGCGATGAACGACCTGCGCCTGAACCACTACCAGGATATCAAGAACTTGTACCTTGCCGGCGATTACCTGTTCACGTCGTCCTATGAGTCGGGGATGTATACGGGTAGGCGCGTGGCCTATGCCATGTTGAATAAAAAGGAACAGTTGGTTTAAGAGCGGCTGGGCAGATCGACTGAAAAAAGGGGCGGGGAGCGTGAATGAAAATCCTCCGGCGCGGGCCGGGGGATTTTTACTGGCAAAATACTAAATCTATATAAAAAGCAGCAAAAAGCGTGAAAA
>DOMW01000198.1:558-1636 GCA_003510345.1 Clostridiales bacterium
GAGGTAAAATAATCATCACGCAGTGATACATTGATCTGGAAGGAATCCCTCATAGTCCTTGAGTGCCCTCTCTATTCCAAATCTTGCAGTGTTTTAGGATTACCCGTGTACGGTTGAAAAATGCCTTGAATGGTATTGTGAAATAAAAAGTAAATGCTTTTAACCCGGCTAAATGTTATAATAATACTAATCCACAATAGAAAAGCGACAAAAATCGCTTTTCTATCACCGCATAAAATGCGATTCAAAAAGGATATTCCTTTTTGAGCGGGTCAGTATTGAACGGCTGGCGTGCGCGTAATGCTCAAAAGCATTACGCGCTGTGCGCCAAAGGCGCACAGTAAAAACCCTGTGGTTTTTTTAATTGCGGAATGGTATAAATATACAATTAGCTAAATTGACAGACGGAGGTGAACAGCTATGTCCGAAGCGGGAGAGTTTATATTGCGGCATGGTATGGACTACAGGCAAATCAAGATAGAAGAGCAGATCGCCGTTTATCTGGATGAAATGAAAAAAGGGCTTTCGGGCGCGCCCGGCTCACTTTTGATGCTGCCGACGTATTTGCGGCTGGAGAACGAGGTGCGCAGGGAACAAAAGGTGGTATGCGTCGATGCGGGCGGGACGAACCTGCGTGCCGCGCACGCCTGGTTTGATGGCGGCGGCGCTTTTCAGATGGGGGAATTTAAACGGAGCGTCATGCCCGGCGTGGAGGAAGCGGTTTCGGCGCAGCGGTTTTTTGACATGCTGGCGGAATATATCGCGCCTTATTGCGATGCGGCGAAAGAAATCGTCATTTCGTTTGCCTACCGCGCAAAACCTACGCCCGATACCGATGCGGAGATCATAGAGATCACAAAAGAGGTAAAAGTCTCTGGCGGCGAGGGTAAGCGGCTGGGGGCGGAAATAAAAAAATCACTCGAAAAACTGGGCGTGTTAGGCGCGCGTATCACTGTGATCAACGACAGTGTGGCGACAGCGCTCGCGGGCAAAGCGGAACGGCTGAACGGCGGGTACGGGACGTTCACGGGTACGATACTCGGCACGGGCAGCAACAGTTGTTATATGGAGAGCGTAG
>DOMW01000198.1:1643-1864 GCA_003510345.1 Clostridiales bacterium
ACGGAAGCGGGCGGTTATGACCGCCTGCCGCGCTCGGATATTGATTTTGGATATGACGCGACGACACGGCACCCGGGGATCGGGGTGGCGGAAAAGATGACGAGCGGGGGATACATAGGGGCGCTTTGCGAATATATGCTGGACGCCGCGGCGGATGAAGGCGTGTTCCGCACGCGGGGCGTGAAAGAGATCACCGGGCTTACCACGAAGGATGTATCCGA
>DOMW01000198.1:1882-13924 GCA_003510345.1 Clostridiales bacterium
CAAAACGCGAAAGAGCTGCTGCAAAATATTGTATTGCGCGCGGCGCGCGTGGCGGCGCTGCAAATGGCGGCGATAGCGGAAAAGGCGTATAAGGCCAACAAAAAACTGTGCATGGTGCTGGAGGGCACGACCTATCAAAAAATGCCCGGATTGAAGGAGGAACTGCACAAGGTGCTATTGGAATACCTGGAAAGCCGGGGGTATCAGGCGGATATCATTTCCGTGGAACACGCGGTGCTGAAAGGCTGCGCGATCGCGGGGCTTTCGAGGTAAGCACTGGTTAATTGGGGTAGTTAGATTTATAAATTACTGCCCGATATCAAAATGCCGGCATTTTGAAAGGTCAGGCCGATGGTATTATAGACGTCGGAATAGAGATTGGCAGACTGATCCATACCAGGCAACCCGCCTGAAGCTGCGGCTGTTTCTTGCGTGAGCGTGATCACCAACCCTGCCGGGGTCGTTTGGCAGGTGACCCGCAGCTTTGCATGACGTTCTTTTTCCGCATCGGCAGACCAATCATCCATATGGGTCAAAGTGAAGCCATGATTTTCAAGCGTGGCATAAACCGTGTTGCGCGCCTTATATGTATCTCCGCGCACGATAAATCTGTGCCCTTTAATGCTTTCGTTCCCCGTAGTATCACGCGTATTGATTTGCCTGCTTTGGCCGCACCTGTCACAAAAACTGGCGTCGTTTTGCAACGGGTTGCCACACTTCGTGCATACCGGCTGTCCTCCGTTCCCCTTTCTTGCCATAATCGCGTCTTTGACTGCCTGCGCGTTTATGAGGGTCAGTTTGTAATGCCTGCCATCGTTCGTCGTGATGATAATTTTTCCGCTGGCCTTTAGAATGCCGAGTAAGAACACATCGGCAATGTTGTCGTAGGTAATGGCTGAACCGTTGATTGTTACGCAATCATCTTCTACAATGATATTGCTTTTTCGCAGTTCAATGATAGATCGTATAATGGACACAATTGCACTTCCCACAAGTATCCAGCAAATAAGAGGAATCCCCGGCAGCCACTGAAAGTCAACGGCAAAGAAGGCGGCAATCAAAACAATATCGAAAGCAATGAACATGACATTTCGAATAATGTGCGCAACAAATGGCCTTTGCCCCACAACAATTGACGCACCCTGTTTTCCGCGCGCTATCGCCTCCAAAGCATTTGATAATTCCGCGATTGAAGCGGCGGGGATTTGCCAAACGTCCATGTATTGGGGCAACAACCCCGCCTCTTTAGCTTTTTTCACAATCCGCAAATGCCTGACCCGGTCTGTTATTACTGCTGCCGCAATGCTCGCACCTGCGGCCACGATGATAAAAATGAAAAATGCCCACACGATAAGCCATATATCGAATACGCGTTCGCCGTTTGCATACTCCCCCTCGTGGTCTAAAACGCCGTTTTCATAAAACTGAATACGTCCGTGGGGCACGCCGTTTTCAAACGGGCCCACCCATCGCCATTCGGAGTCGCTGTCGGGCGCACGGCTAACCCGTTCTCCCTGCCCCTGTATGACGCCGTTCTCAAAATCACCCTCATACACAAAAGAATAACCCTCGGAGTTTTCCCACGAAAACTGCCCCTGCCCGTGCGCAAGGCCGTTTTCGAGCGGGCCGGTGTATAGGCCTGTTCTTTCGGCATCGCCCATGACGAACGTCATAGGCTGCTCGGTTACATACTCCGCTGCCGCGTACGCAACGGGCGTTCCAAGCACGAATACGGAGAGCGCCGCAAAAAGCACGCAAACAATCGCTATGTATTTTTTCATTGAAACAATCCCCCAATACGTTACGTTCAATTTACAGTTTTTTTATTGGCCAACGAAGCGAGGGTTGCGCGAAAGTCTTGTTTTCGCTAAACCCTCGCAAGGCCGGCCATCAAATGGTATAATACCCCACCCTTTGGGGCGGAACGCGCGCTCTTTAGCGCGGGTGCAGGGCTTGCCCTGCTGTATAATACCATTTATTATACCCATGTTTATGCAATTGCGCAAGTTTAAGGGCAGGGTGTGGCCGCCAAGCGGGCTTAAAGAAACCTGCCAAAAGATATAAGGTATTCCTCATGGGTCAAGGTATCGCTGCGTGATGATTTTATGCCTCCGGCGGTTTAGAACCTANNTACGGTTCTAAAAATTCCCTTATCTAGCACGATGGATCATAGCTTTTGAGTAGGCGTATAGTCTCATCCAATACACGCATTATGGCTGCTTGTCTGGGTCGTTTACTGCCTTCACTCATGGTGATTAAGAAATAATGTCCCGTATCCATGTCGATGGTGATTTGATAGAAGTTTAATTTTGGCCCCCCCGTGATTTCAGCGATATTTTTGATATAGGACATTGAGGCTTTCTCAGATGACGACTTACTATACAAGCATTTTGTTGTCAGCATAAACCCAAGTTTTCCAGATTCCGCAAAGGAATTATCGAAAAGCATAATAACTTTTTCTTCATTATCACTGCCTAATGCAGGCGCATAGCTTTTCATAGCATTTTCCAGTTTGTTTGGGGGTATTTCGTCAAACAGGTAAAATCTTTTTCTGGGTAATCCCGCCATTTCATGTCGGCAGATTTCGACAATCCGCTGTTTCAGCGAATCAGTCATTACAATAGCGGGATAATCACTCTTGTACAACACATCTGTAGGCGAAGGCATAGCAAAGGCGCTGTTTTGGATTGTTGACGCGGGCTGCTTCATAGGTGCGGGCGTACATCCTGAAACAGCCATGTTATGTGCAATCGTATCCCGCACATTTTGGGCGTTTTTTAATTTAATAGAGTAAGTTTTGTAACCGGAAACAATTAGCAGGTTCTTGCTGTCATTTCTATCAGACAGGCTGACTGATGAAATTTCGTGATAACCAAGCTGAAAGCGTTCTTTTTTGATTTTACCGGCAACCCCTCTTTCATCAGCAATAATACTACTATTGAGGGTGTTGATTAATCTGACTAAAACTATTATGGTGAGAGGAAAAAGAAGAAAAAACCAAATAAAATCCCCGGTTAAAAGGAATGAGCAATCAATAACAATATCAATGGCCAGGATTATAGCATCTAAAAGAACAGGCGGTTTGCCGATGATTTTTTGAAGGCTTGGTCTATAAGATGGCTGCCCGTATCCAAGATTGGGCTGATGGTAAACCGATTTTGCCATATTTGCAACAGGTTGACCGCACTTGCTGCAAAATGACGCTTTGTCAATCAGTGGTGTTCCACATTTTTCGCAATACATTACTATGCTTACCCCCTTTTATTGATGTATACCATACATTTATTAAAACACATAATAAAACCCATGTCAGTAATTAATATCAAATTAGCATGAATACTGAATAGATTATAAGTGGTATGAATTGCAGGACTCAAAACTACATAAAAGTCGAAAAATCCTTCAATGCCAGCAGATTATTGACTCCAAGCGCGGTTTATAATATACTATAAAAGTAATGATTCTGACCGCAAGGTTCAGTCTGAGCGGAAGGATGGCATAGGAACAACCGCAGTGCTTTTTGTTGCCCGGATAATCATGCCGTCCTTCATGGGCGGCAGTTTTAATTTTTGAAAGCGGGTGACAAGTATGCGCTACGACAAACATTCCGGCATGGCGGCGGGATTTGTGAACGACGAAGAGATAACAGCCACGCTGAAGCGGGCGAAAACACTGGCGCAAGACGTGGGCAGAGTGCGCGCCATCATTGAAAAAGCCCGCGCGTTTGCGGGGCTTGCTTATGGGGAGGCGGCAGTGCTTTCCTATGTGGAGGACGGCGAACTTTTGCGGGAGATGTTTCGCGTCGCCGCGGAGATCAAACAGCATATTTACGGCAAGCGCATTGTGATGTTCGCGCCGCTCTACCTTTCGGATTATTGCGTGAACGAATGCCGCTATTGCGGTTACCATGCCTCGTCTGGTATGCGGAGGAAGCAACTGACGCAGCAGGAAATTGTGCGCGAGGTGCAGGCGCTGGAGCGCATGGGGCATAAGCGGCTGGCGCTTGAGACGGGGGAAGACCCGGTGCGCAACACAATGGAATACCTTCTTCAAAGTATCGATACGATCTATTCGATAAAATTTGATAACGGGGCCATCCGCAGGGTGAATGTCAACATCGCCGCGACGACGGAGGAAAATTACAGGCGGCTGAAGGGCGCGGGGATCGGCACGTATATATTGTTTCAGGAAACCTACCACCGCCCAACCTACGAGTATATGCACCCGAAGGGGCCGAAGAGCGACTACGAATACCATACCACCGCGCACGACCGCGCGATGCGCGCGGGCATAGACGATGTGGGGCTGGGCGTGCTCTACGGGTTGTATGATTGGCGCTACGACCTTGCCGGGCAGATTATGCACGCGGAACATTTGGAAGCGGCGTTCGGCGTGGGGCCGCACACCATTTCCATGCTGCGCATACGCGACGCGGGGGATGTGAAGAAGACGGATTTTGCGCACGCGGTATCGGACGGGGATTATAAAAAGATCGTCGCCATTATGCGCATGAGCGTGCCGTATACCGGCATGATCTTATCCACGCGCGAAGGAGGGGCGTACCGGGACAGTGTGATAGAGCTGGGTATATCGCAAGTGAGCGCGGGCAGCGCCACGGGTGTGGGCGGCTACACGATGGGTACGCAAACGCCGCAGTTTGAGATTGAAGACCACCGGACGCCGGTAGAGATGACCAAAGACTTGCTGAAAAGCGGGCATATCCCCAGCTTTTGCACGGCTTGCTACAGGGAAGGCCGCACGGGCGACCGGTTCATGCGGTTGGCCAAAAACGGGCAGATCGGCACGATTTGCGGCGCGAACGCGCTGGTGACGTTGGCGGAGTACGCGCAGGATTACGGCGACGAAGAATTTAAGGCGCTCGCGGGGGACGTGATACGGCAAAACATAGAGCAGATCCCGAATGAAGCGGTGCGCGGCAAAGCGGAAGGGTATATAGCGCGCATTCAAAAGGGGGAACGGGATTTTCGGTTTTGAGGAGGCATTCATGGCGGCATTAAACGATACGCCACGCGCAAACCGTGTGCATATCGCGTTTTTTGGCAAGACAAACGCGGGTAAATCCAGCACGGTAAACGCGATCACAGGGGGTGACGCCGCGCTTGTTTCGGATATCGCCGGAACGACGGCCGACCCTGTGTACAAGGCAATGGAGCTGCCGCAGGCAGGGCCGGTGGTGCTGGTCGATACGGCGGGGCTGGACGATGAAACTGCGCTCGGCAGGGCACGTATCAAAAAAACAGAGCAAGCGGCGGAAAAAACGGATATCGCGGTGATGGTAATCCGCGCGGACGACGGGGATACGCGGATCTGCCGCCGATATGCCGCGTTGCTGGAAAAACAGGGCGTTCCGGTGCTCACCGCGTACAACGTATTCGGGGAAACCGTGCCGGAAGCGGCTGTTGCCGACCCCAAAGCCGTGGTATTCAACGCGCGGACGGGGGAAGGGCTGGACGTGCTCATAAACCGGATTATCGCGCATGTGCCGGATGCGGGGGAGCCAGCGCTTATGCGTGGCGTGGCGCACCCGGGCGGCGTGGTGCTGCTTGTGATGCCGCAGGATGGGGGCGCGCCCAAAGGCAGGCTGATATTGCCGCAGGCGCAGGCATTGCGCGGGTTGCTGGATAATGACTGCATAGCGGTGTGCGTTAAGCCGGAAGAGTTGCCGTCCGCGCTGCGAAAGCTGAAGGGGCCGCCGGCGCTTGTAATAACCGATTCACAGGTGTTTGCCGCCGTGGACGCGCAGCTTGATCCTTCTATCCCGCTTACTTCGTTTTCTATATTGATGGCCAGGCAAAAGGGGGATATCAAAACGTTTGTGGAGGGTGCGCGGGCGATTGCCGCGCTGAAGCCGGACGATAAAGTGTTGCTTGTGGAATCGTGTGCGCACCACGCGCAAAAGGGGGATATCGCGCGGGAAAAGCTGCCCGGATGGCTGGACGGGTACGTCGGCGGCGGGCTGCAATACACAGTGCGCGCCGGGCAGGGCTTTCCCGCTGATTTGGGTGAATACAAGTTGGTGATCCATTGCGGCGCGTGCATGGGCAACCGCAGGGAAATGCTCTCTAAAATAGCGGCCGCGCGGGAAGCTGGCGTGCCCATCACGAATTTTGGCGTGGCGATCGCTTTTTTGAACGGGATACTGGAACGGGTGACGGTTTAGAGCAAATTAACTTAACATATAGGCGGCGCAAGGTGCGGAAGGATTCGGAATTTATCCCAATAAATCCCGATAGAGCCTGCTTCTGGACACAAAGAAAAAAATGTTATATAATAAAATCCGGCGAACAGTTTTGCGGGCAACGCGCGAAATTGGGGAAGGATTGGTTTATGATCGTAATCAAAATGCAGGATGGCGGCGTGATCAAGCTGAAGCTGAACAAGAAAGCGGCGCCCAAAACAGTAGAGAATTTTGAAAAACTGGTGGCGGATGGGTTTTATGACGGTTTGAAATTCCACAGGGTCATAAAAGGGTTTATGATCCAGGGGGGCTGCCCGAAAGGGAATGGTACGGGCGGGCCGGGGCATACGGTACAGGGGGAGTTTTCCGCGAACGGGGTGGAAAACCCGCTCTCCCACAAACGCGGGGTTATCTCCATGGCGCGCAGTATGGACCCCGATTCAGCCGGTTCCCAGTTTTTTATCGTACATGCCGACGCGCCGCATTTAGACGGGCAGTACGCCGCTTTTGGCAAAGTGGTGGAGGGTATGGACGTGGTGGACGAAATAGCGGCGATGAAAACGGATTATGGTGATGTACCGCTGGTCGATATGGTGATGGAAAGCGTTACGATAGAATAGGCAAACAGGGGCAAGCCGTGAACCGCGGCGCGGATGAGACAGTATACTCGATACGATACGGCAACGAAAGTACAAGGAGTAATTTATGGAATACAGGGAAATCGGCGGAACGGGGATGAAGGTGAGCGTGGTCGGCCTTGGGGCGGAGTACCTCGACCGCAAACCCTATGAAGTAGTGGAAGAAACAGTGCACGAGGCGATCAAGCAGGGTGTCAATATAATCGACGTGTTTATGCCGGGCAGGGAAGTACGCCAAAATATCGGCAGGGCGATTGCGGGAAACCGAAAAAACCTGTTTTTGCAGGGGCATGTCTGTACCACGGATGTAGGCCAGCAATACGATATTAGCCGCGACCTCGACACGGCAAAGCGGTATTTTGAAGACCTGCTTACCTATCTTGATACGGATTATATCGATTTTGGCATGTTATCTTTTATTGATACAGAGAAGGATTATCGCGACGTGTTTGAGACGGGTATTTTGCGGTACGCGCTCGACCTGAAAAGGCAGGGCGTGATCCGCGTGCTGGGCGCAAGCTCGCACAACCCGGCTTCGGCAAAACTGGCGGTGGAGTCCGGCGAGATCGACCTTTTGATGTTCAGCATCAATCCGGCGTTTGACATGATGCCGCCCGGTACGGTGCTGGACGATATGGTGGGTGACGAGGGGATTGCGGGCGCGTGCGGCTCGGAGCCTTCCCGCGCGGCGCTGTATCAACTGTGCGAGCAGCGGGGCGTTTCTATCACGGTAATGAAAGCGCTGGGGGCGGGCAAACTGCTTTCGGAAAAACACACGCCGTTTGAGGCGCCTTTGAGCGTGGGGCAGTGTATCCATTATGCGCTTACGCGCCCTGCCGTGGTGAGCGCGCTCGTAGGCTGTAAATCCGCAAAAGAGGTGCAAGAAGCGGTTGCCTACCTTGATTTAACAGAGGAGCAAAAGGATTATTCCCACATTATCAGCAACGCGAAGCGGAATTTTAAGGGGAGCTGCGTGTACTGCAACCATTGCCAGCCTTGCCCCGCGGAGCTTGATATCGCGTCGGTAAACCGCTATCTTGATGTGGCGCTTCTGGATAAGGAAAATATTCCGCCCAGCATTGTGCAGCATTACACATCCCTTAACGCATACGCCGGGGACTGCACAGGTTGCGCGAGTTGCGAGCAGCGCTGCCCGTTTGACGTGCCGGTGGTAGAGCGGATGCAAATGGCGCGTGAGGTTTTTGGTAAGTAGCCGCTTACGTTCCGGGGAAGTAATCGTGGTAACGGCGGATACATTTTTCGATAATGCGGACCGCTTCTTCGCGCCCGCACGCTTTGCGCACGGCTGTCGTCTTGTGTTCGAGTGATTTATAAACCTCAAAAAAGTGGGTCATTTCATCCAGCACATGCGAAGGCAGGGCGTTAATGTCACGGTAACCGTTGTACATGGGGTCGCCAAACGGAATGGCGATGATTTTTTCATCGCGCTGTTCGTCGTCCGTCATAATGATGACGCCGATGGGGTAACACTGCACCAGCGTGAGCGGTATGATGGTTTCCGAGCAAATGACGAGCACATCCAGCGGGTCGTTATCTTCCGCGTAGGTGCGGGGAATGAACCCGTAGTTTGCGGGGTAGACTGTGGAAGTAAAGAGCACGCGGTCCAGCTTTAAAAGGCCGGTCTCCTTATCCAGTTCATATTTTGATTTGCCGCCTTTTTGAATCTCGATCACGCACATAAAATTTTCGGGCCGGACTCGTTCATCAGATAGTTCGTGCCATATATTCATACTTTCTCCCTGCCTTTCGCGGCGCGTATATTTTTTCTATAAAAAAGCATACCTTATTTATGGAACGTCCGCAAGTGGAGTGGTATAAAAAAAGAGGAGAGTCAAAACACCTAAAACTGATGTAAAATAATCAGTGAGAGGTGAAAAATGAATAAGAGATACGACAAGCAATTTAAGGAAAAAGCGGTACATAATCTCCACAGATGTGGTATACTAGGGAAGCACTAATTAATGTGTGGTTCATTTTAATCAGCGCTTACCTAAGTGCAGAATTGCTCGCAGGGGGTCTTGTAGCGTTTTGAAAAAAAAGAAAGCAATACTTTTTACCGTTATACTCGTACTTTGTATTGTAATTCTAAGCAGTTGCGCCGCGGATACGGAAGGAACCGCGGGCGAGGAAGAAGAGGGTGTGCTTTCCGAGTTAATTGGCAGCAGGTCGCAAAGCCTTCAGCTCGTGGGTCTTCTCACCATATTAAGCCTTGCGCCTTCCATATTGATCATGATGTCCGGTTTTGTGCGCATCGTGATCGTGTTTTCGTTCACAAGAAACGCGCTTGGCTTGCAGCAAATGCCGCCAAACCAGGTAATCGTCGTGCTGGCGCTGTTCGTGACATTTTTTGTGATGGCGCCTACCTATACCCAAATTATGGACAACGCGATAGAGCCGTATATAGCGGAAGAGATCACGTTTGAAGAAGCGCAGGAAGCCGCCGAAGCCCCGATACGCGAATTTATGCTCGCGAACACCCGGAGAGCTGACCTCAATATGTTCATCGGTTTTTTGGGCGAAGAGGAGGTGGCGGAGATCGAGACGCTGGACGACGTGCCTATGACGACGGTTATCCCGGCGTTTTTGACGAGCGAGCTTAAAACGGCGATGGTCATTGGGTTCTTCATTTACATCCCGTTTATTGTGATAGACATGGTGGTGGCAAGTACGCTCATGGCTATGGGTATGATGATGCTGCCGCCCGTTACGATATCCCTGCCGTTTAAGGTACTGCTTTTTATATTGATCGACGGGTGGAGCCTGACTATGCAGACGCTGATCTCCGGCTTCAACGTGCCGGGCGGGTAATCATGTAGCCGCTGATCAAATAGCGCGGCCACCTTATGGCCCGGCATTAAATTTTATGCGGAGGAGTTGATGGCATATCGATCAAGCAACGATTATCATGATCATGCAGGACGCGATTTATACAATACTGGAAGTCTCGCTGCCGGCGATTCTGGTCGGCCTGGTGATCGGCCTTATGATCTCCATTTTTCAGGCCGCTACGCAGGTGAATGAACAGACGCTGACTTTCGTTCCCAAGATCGTGGGTATTTTTGTCGCCATACTGATCTTTGGGGGGATGATGGTGACCAACCTTACGGATTTTGGGTACAGGGTATACGAGTATGCCTTAATGGCTGTGGCGTGAGAGAGGTTCCATGTTTGATATCATAAGTGCGCTCTATTATCACTGGGACGTATTCCTGCTGCTCTTCCTCAGGGTATCGGGCCTTGTTTTTAATTCGCCTGTTTTCGGCCGGCAAAACATACCGATGATGGCTAAAATAGGCTACTGCGCGGTGGTGGCGGGCATGTTTTATTTGTCTATTCCGCAGGTAAACGGGCTGGTGATCGATTATAACGACGATTTGCTTACGTATGTGCTGCTTTGCGTCACGGAACTATTGTTTGGCATGATACTGGGGTTTGTGCTCAATCTGTTTATTACCATATCGTTTACCGCGGGGCAGATCATCGATATGCAAATGGGTTTTGGTATGGTGAACGCGTTTGACGTGCAGAGCAACCTGAGCGTTCCCGTGACGGGCAACCTTTTGAATATCATCATGATGATCGTTTTCTTTGTGGCGAACGGGCATTTGCGGCTTATACAAATGATGTATAACACAATGTATGCCATACCCATCGGGCAGGTGGCGTTTAACCCCACTCTTTTGGGGCCGGTCGCGATAAAATTATTTATCGATGCTTTTTTGCTTGCCGCCATTGTGGCGATGCCCATTATCGGGTCGGGGCTTTTGGCGGAAGCGTGCTTTGGCATTTTGATGCGGGTGGTGCCGCAGATGAACGCGTTTTCCATAGGGATGCCCATAAAGATCATACTCGGTTTCTTTGTGCTTTCCGCAGTGATCCCTGTGTATGTTTATTTTACAGGCAGTATTTTTAACCAGATGTTTACCGGATTGGACCAGATGTTTGTGGCGTTGATGGGCTAAGCCGTATGGAAAAGTGAGGTGATGACGCGTGGCGGATGACGGCGGTACCGGCGAAAGAACCGAGGAGGCAACCCCTAAAAAACGGGAGGACGCCAGAAAAGAAGGCAACGTATTAAAAAGCCAGGAGCTGGTCACCGTGGGGTCGCTGCTCATTGTGTTTGCCGCTTTACGGGCGCTTACGCCCATGCTGGCGGAAAACCTGATGCAGGGCACGCGGGGGTATCTGCTGCTCACATCGACAGAGCTTTCGTCTTCTACAGTTATGGCGTATGCGCAGGATGTGATGCTGGGCTTTCTTCAGGTTATGCTGCCGCTCTTTGGCATCGCGCTTGTGGCGGGGGTGATGCTCAATATGGTGCAGACCGGTTTCTTGTTTTCCACAAAAGCGATGGGTATTAAAATGAGCCGCCTAAACCCGATAGAAGGGTTTAAGCGCATGTTTTCCGTCCGCACGTTTTTTGAGCTGGGAAAATCGATACTGAAAACGCTTTTGATCGGTGTGATCATTTATATGCAGATCACGAGTAACATGACGGTCTTTCCCGGCCTGATGAGCAGTAATTACCCCGGCGCCATACAGCAGATCGCGGAAATGATATTCAACGCCGCGTTTATGATATGCGGGGTGCTCGCCGCCATTGCCGCGCTCGATTTTTTCTTTCAGCGCTGGAAATACAACAAGGACCTGCGCATGAGCAAATATGAAATTAAAATGGAGATGAAGCAGCAGGAGGGCGACCCACAGGTCAAGGGGAAAATAAGGCAGAAGCAGCGTGAGATGTCCACGATGCGCATGATGCAGGATGTACCGGACGCGGATGTAGTTATCACCAACCCGACGGAGTATGCCGTGGCATTAAAATATGACGAAAAAGTGGGGGACGCGCCGATGGTCGTCGCTAAGGGCAAAGATAAAATCGCGCAGAAAATCAAAGAGATCGCGGGAGAACACAATATCGAAATCGTGGAAGATAAACCGCTTGCGCGCAGCCTGTACGCGTACTGCGAGATAGGGGATTTTATCCCGGTGGAGCTGTACCAGGCGGTGGCGCAGATACTCGCGCAGGTGTTTAAAGCAAAGGGGAGGCGGTAGGCAACTGCTGATCAATGCAGAAGGTTTGTTTATGCCCTAGTTAGAGGAGCGGGATTTGAACCCGCCCCTGCACTGCTATTAAAAAGGAAACACTTTACACCGTGGATAGGTATGACGCTGCCGCTGGGC
>DOMW01000112.1 GCA_003510345.1 Clostridiales bacterium
GCCTACGCCGAAAAGCTTGCGAATAAGCCGGTGCGGCTTGTGCTAAGCCACGGGCATTACGACCACGCCTACCACCTGAACAGGCTAGGCGAGGCATACTGGTCTATTCCCGAATGAACATTCCAAGGGCCTACTGAGAATTTGAACAGTGGCATTGTTTATACCTCCGTGATATACTTTCAATAGGTTTTGAAATGTGTATCGTTCGCCTGAATGCTTTTCTATTGTGAAGTTTATCAGCCGGACGATAATCTTTCAGCGATTAGTCAATGTCCGCGACTCGACAAGTTTACTGTTTACTATTAAAATGTCCTTTGAATTACACCGGAGCATCCCATTTCAACACGGGAGGGCAGCATGTCAAACGAATATGAGATAATTAAGTATCCGTATTTTAACTATTTTAATCTATTTCTTGTGGCTATCGATTACCGAACTCCTCATCTACACCGTGATTTTGAGATTGATTTAGTTCTTGACGGGGAGCCGGTTTTTCTTGTAAACGGCGTTTCACACGCTCTCAATCCGGGTGATATAATTCTCCTCAACCCCGATCAATTGCATGAGATTCAAACAGTAAAGAAATCTGCCACTATTCTTGCGCTGCAGGTATCCCCCAAAATATTTATAAATGCTGTGCCAAGTATTCAATCCCTCTTTTTTGATGAGATGTTTTTAAGGACATCACTCTCATTGAAACAGCTAAAAAATGTCCGAAATTCATTGTTACAATTAGCTTTAGTCTATATGGAAAAGTCGCCTTATTATGAATTGGAATGCATGAGCATATTGAGCGGAATGATGTACCTCTTTTTATGTGAATTACCCGTCCACAGTATAACGCCAGAATTGCAGGCTGAGGCAAATAAACGCGCTGACCGTTTGCGTAGAATAATTGATTTTGTGGATGAAAACTACACAAGAAAGACGCGCTTAAAGGATGTTGCGAAACTGGAAGGGTTGTCATTAAACTATTTGTCCTATTTTATAAAAGAAAACCTTAACATGACGTTTCAGGATTATATCTGCAGTCTAAGGCTCAATCAGGCAAAAAAGCTGCTGCTGTCAAGCGATAAGAGTTTATTCACCATTTGTATCGAGTCGGGATTCTCTGATCCCCGTTATCTTTTCAAAGCCTTTACCACAAATGTTGGAATAACGCCCGGGGAGTTCCGCAAGCAGACATCACAGCTTGTTGATGAAAACGGTAGAATCCATCGCAGTTCCCACTCATCAGAACGCTATTTTTCTACAGAAATGGCGCTAAACCTGGTACAAAGCGCGCGTAATGCTGATATAGTGTAATAATGCTTATTTCACATAAGCTATACTGTCCCCATAAACCTGGACACGGAACTGCAAAAACAAAATGTGCCTGATAGCCGATGTCGGTGATGCTCCTGCCTTTCTCCACCTTCAGGCAAAATGCGCTCTGCTCCATTTTGCGCGCCGAATGAACTCCCCGATGCTTTCCCCAGTCTCTATTTTGAACATCCGCGAAAAGTTGCAGTGGGCGGCGATTTGGTCGACGGATAAATCCTCGCCTATGTGAGGCGTGTACCGCGTAATTAATAATAAAAGCTATCGGCACACCGGCTTCATCCTCCAACCGAACGAGCGCCAGCATCTTATCGCTGGGCCGCTCAAAGTTGTTGCCGATTTCGCCTTTTCCGTTAAATATTTCGTCGCGGTTTATATTAACATACGACCTACCGGCGCCGTAGCCGACCCGGGCGGGTTTTTTGGCGGCTTCCGCGCGTTTTAGGGTTTCCGCCAGCGTTTTAAGGACGGCCGCGTACCACTACTGATGCTTTTGTGTTGAATCCTTCGCCGTTATACCCTCTATCCCGAGCACAGGAACAGTGTGTGTGTGGGTAGCCGCCATAAATACATATTCTTCATCAAGCCCCGTTTGTTCGCAGATAAACTTCAGGGTTTCATCGGGTCTCGGAACCGCAATGGTATCAAAGGTGATAAAGAGCGCCCTATGCGCGCCGTCGTCAATATCCAGCCCCCTGACATGAATAGGGTCTATAACACGGTCGATTTCAATTGTGAGAAAGTACGGTATTGGAAAAAGGGTCTCATCAGGCGTAATGTCTCCCAGAGCGGCGCCTGCCTTAAGCGGATATGCTGACACATTCATCTTCCTCCATTTTATGGTGCTACGGTGTCATTCCACCGCAATTTCAATCGTCACGCTGTCCAGCCCGTTGGCAGACACCGTGAGTGTTGCCACGCCTTTTTCGCTTCCCGCACGCACGATTGCAAGCGTGCGGCCATAGAAGGTCTCGTGCGCGTTGTCGTAGTAATACTCCTCCATACGCGGGTTACCGCTGCCGCTGGCCTGCAAGATACCCGCACCATCCACCGTTACTGTAACAGACTTTTTTACCGCCGTATTCAAGATGCCGTTTTCGTCCACCAGCTCAATATTTACATAGCACAAATCGTTTGCTCCCGCGCGGATGCTTTCGCGCTCCTTGGTAACGTGCAGCCTCGGTTTCCCGGCAGTCGTAAGGCTGAAGCGGCCTACCACGCTGCCACCGCTATACGCCACTGCCTCCACCGTGCCTGCTTCGTACACTGTATCAAACGCACAGTAGTTTTTTTTGAAGCTGTCGCCAACAGGCTTTTTGCCCTGTGATTTCCCGTTTATGAGAAGCTCGATTTCATCGGCGTCCGAGTAAACCTCCACCACCGCACCTTTTCCCTCGTACCCCGGCCATGTCCAGCTTGAAATTGAATCAGTCCAGCTCCACGATCCCATGTAGGCCTTCTGTCCGTAGCGTTCGGGGCGCTGCACCGCAATATAAGGCATATGGTTTCTACCGCCCCATATGATTTCACGCCAATAGGAAATGGGGCGGCGGTATCCGGTCAGGTCAAAATCGGCGCAATAGGCCGCAATCCATGGGTAATCACCGTAGAAAACCTTGTTTCGGTCGTCGTCATAGCCCACATGCCCGATACCCACCTCGCCCAGGTAATCCCACGATGTCCAAGAGAAATCGCCGAGGATATAGCCATGCCCGGTAACCAATTCCCAGTTTTTATCAAGCGCCGCTGGAAACGTTTCAGTTCCGACAACCGTTCGGTTTGAGGAGATTTTCCGCTCTCCCTCGTAGCGCGACGTGGCATAATTGTAACCCACCACATCCAACATACCGCAGGATTCTTCAAGATACGCGTTCAGTTGCGGATTTTCCATAAACTTATTCATGATGGCGCGCATGTCAGCCATGATTTGGTTTATTTCGCCGCTCTCCAGACCCTTACCCTGTATCTCGATGCCCATGGATTTTAGTATCTCGTTTCGCCGGTTGGCGATGGCGTTCATCGTATTAATGCCGTTCGTGATGAAGCGCGTTTGATCCATGGAGCGTATTTTTTCTGCGATTTTTCGGCCCCAAATTACGCTTCTGTCCGAACCGACCTCGGAAATCTCATTGCCGATAGAATAGAACACAACCGAAGGGTGGTTATAGTCTTTTTTTACCATCATCTCTACATCCTCTTCCCAACAGTCCGGGAAGGCCAGGCTGTAATCAAAATCGTTCTTCGCCTGCGTCCACACATCAGAAAACTCGTCCATTACCAAAAGCCCCAATCGGTCGCATGCGTCAAGCATGGCTTTTGACATAGGATGGTGCGACGAGCGCAACGCGTTGTAACCGGCCTCCTTGTGCAGCCTGGCCCGGCGGAACTCCGCGTCCTCAAACGTAGCCGCGCCCAGTATGCCGTTATCATGGTGGATACAGCCGCCCTTAAGCTTGACGGTGCTGCCGTTCAACCGCAGGCCGTAATCGGGGTCGAGTGTAAGGTGGCGAATGCCGAAGAAACTTACATCCTCATCAATAGCCGCACCCTCCACTTCAATGCGGGTTTCACAGCGGTAGAGATGGGGGGTATTTAAATCCCACAAACGCGGATTCTTCACATAATGGCGCTGGCGCACGGTGATTTCGCCACCCGAAAAGCAGGTAAACCCGGTTCTTTCCCGCGCCGCCACGCTGCCGTTTTTATCCAGTATTTCAGTAACCAAAGCACCGTTTTTAAATCCTATCGCCTCGTTCTGTATTTCCGCCGCTACCTCAATCACGGCTATATCGGGGCGCACGTCAGGAGTTTGAATCATTACGCCATCTGTTTTTATGTGCAAAGGCATGCCGGTTAACAGCTTGACATTGCGGTATATGCCGGTACCGGTGTACCAGCGTCCGTTTGGCTGCGCTCCGTTTTTGACCAGAACTTTAATTGTATTCTCCTCGCCGAAGCGCAAGAAATCGTTGATTTTGATGTAAAAATTGGAGTACCCGTAGGTATGCTTTCCGGCAAAGTCTTCGTTTACCCAAACAGACGCGTTCATGTACACGCCTTCAAATTCAAGGAATATGACATTACCAGCGTCTTTTGCCGATACAAAAAAGGTCTTGGAATACATCACGTTACCCGGTTCAAAATACGCAATCCCGCCCGCAGTGGGTTTATCCGCGCGGCGTTTACCCAGTATCATAGCATCGTGCGGTAGCGTCACTTCCTTTGGCGCGGGGGTCGCGCCAAGAATCAGCCTCTCAAACGCACTGATGTCTCTGTCAACCGTCCATCCAGCATTAAAATCTTGTTTCAGCATTTTCTGTATCCTTTCCAAAGCACCCAACATGAGGCTTTTTATGGCTTATTGCTTGTTCGGTATTTTTTTAAGAGCCGCGTCCAATTGGTCGATGGATGACTGTGGCAGCTCCAGTGTTTTCATCAAATCACACAGCCGCGTACCCCGTACCGCGTGCAGCAGCTTGTCTTCACTGAAATAACGGGCCGCCGCTATCCGCTTAACACCGGATATCACCTCATGCAGCAGAGCCTGCACATCATCGGACTGCGCGCGCAGATACCCTATGGTGCACTCCACTGACAGGGCTGGCTCCATATCGCCGTTTATTTTGCCCATGCAGGCAGGGGCGGCAAATCCGGCAGGCATCAGCACGCCAAATATATCCCATAGCCATTCGATGCTGTCCTGTACCCATCGGGCGGCCCGGCTGCATAGCGTACCGCTGTTAAGATAAGGCTCGCCCGTACTGAAGCCATGGCCGCCGTAGGCGTAGATATGGCTTTCAAACTGGATATTGTGAGCGTTCAACGCGGTTTCAAATTCCAGATTGTTCTCTGTAGGTGCCATATTATCATCCCGCGCAGTAAACAAAAAGCAGGGGCAGGTATCGCCGCTCACATGCTCGGCGGGATAGGGCATGCCCGGCTGGCACATGTCTACGAGGTTTTTACAGATGGCCGGATAGCCCAGGATGGCCGCTGCAGGTCGGTGCATGGCCACCGTGGCCGCGCAGGCGGTTAGGTGCCCGCCGGCTGAAAAACCGATGACGGCTATTTTATCCGTTTGTATATGCCAGCTTTCGGCGTTCTCCAGAAGTAAGGCCATCGCCGCGTCATAATCGTTCAGCGGGTTTGGCCAGGCCTTGTGTTCGCCCACCGAATAACGCAGCACAAAGGCTTGGAATCCCGCTTTTAAATAGGCGTAGGCAATCGGTTCAGCCTCCCTGTCCGAGCACATACTGTAGCCGCCGCCCGGCAGAATAAGGATAGCCGGGCGTTTTTGAATTGCGCCGAACTCACCCCCCACATCCTGAACAAAACACGTAAGCTTCACGTTGCGAGCCTCGTTTAAAACTATTTTTTCCAATTGCATACTTGTACCTCCACTATTTTTTTCCTTGTTTATCGCTCATCAATTCGCGTGTTCTCGCTTTTACCCGTCCGCTTCCTCCAGCCGAACGTTTAGGGTTAACAGCGCGTCCCGCCACGCCTGTGTGCCCTTGTCCAACCCGGTTACTGCTGTTTCCAGGTATGTTTCCAGCGGTGTGTTGGCAAAATAGATGGCTTGGCTTTTTAGTTTAGATATGGAGAACCCCTCCCCCATCACTTCCCGGCAAATGCCGCAGGCTTTGGCGTTGGCCGCTATATAGCCAAGCGTGGATTTCAGCGAACAGCCGTACGGATTTTTACCCGTCAGTGTAACACGGGCGCTTGTGGCGATATCGCGGGAGGAATTGCCCACCAGCAGCTCATAGATGCCGGGCTCGGCCGTCCAGCAGCCTAAAGCGGTGTCGTAGGACGCGAAGGACTGTGGCGTCAGCAACATCTCTACCGTTTTTTCTTCGCCGGGCTGCAAATCAACCTTCACAAAACCTTTCAGCTCTTTTTCCGGTTTTTTCAAGGTGGATTCAATGTCCCGCACGTAGAGCTGGATAACCTCTTTAGCCGCCACCTCTCCTGTGTTTATTACCTTCGCCGTCACTACCAGGGGTTCGGCAGCGGCGTTGCTGTATGCGGGCTGTGATACCTCTGCGTCCTTGATGACAAAGCTGCTGTAGCTTAGACCAAAGCCAAAGGGGTATAGAGGCGTGATGTTCTTGTAATCGTAGTACCGGTAACCCACGAAGATACCCTCGCCGTACATCACCTTCCCGAATTCGCCAGGGAAATTGATGCTGGAAGGACAATCCCGGTAGGTTTTAGGAAAGGTGAGTGGCAGCTTCCCACTGGGGCTCACCGCGCCAAACAGGATATCAGCCGTAGCCCGCGCGCCCTCCATTCCCGGGAAAAACAGGCATATAAGGGCATCCACATCGTCAATACAGTCACAAAGCTCCACCGGCCCGGAGACATTCATCAGCAATACAATTTTCTTGTTGGCTGCCTTGGCTTTAGCGATAGCTTCCAACAACATGGCGCGTTCTTGCACGTCAAAATCCATGGCAGGGCGGTCTCTTCCCTCCTGGCCGCACGCGCCTGCAGTGATAATAACCACCTGCGTGTCAGCTAATAGTTCATCCAGCAATATGGTGTCTGTGTACCGGGCTGCCTCGGTTGGCAGGCTAGTGAATTTGGCGGTGTCCACCTGAGCGCTGCCGCTGCCCGATTCCATGAAACGCTTTGTCAGTTTACCGAACAGCGCCAGCTTTGTGCCCCGCGAAAGTGGAAGCAAACCGTTGTTTTTTAAAAGCGTGATGCCCTCGACCGCCGCATCGTAGGCGGCACTGCGGGAGAGCACATTGTCGATAACAGGATATTTCTTCCCGTTAAATTTGGGCGTTTTCAAAATCATTTTCAGCATGCGCGTCACCGCGTCATCGATGCGCTGCATGGGTATTGTGCCGTCCTCCACTGCCCGATAAACCGCCTGCTTGCCTCTGGGGCCCGGCATATCCATATCATTTCCGGCCAGCAACGCCTTTACCTGATCGTAGACAGCGCCCCAGTCGGACACCACCTGACCCTCAAAGCCCCACTCCTCTTTCAGTACCGTGGTAAGCAGCCAGTGATTATGCGCGCAGGGAACGCCGTTGATGGAGTTATAAGCGCTCATGACGGTTCCCACACCGCCTTCTTTTACGGCAGCCTCAAAGCCAGGTAAGTAGATTTCCCGCAGGGCGCGCTCGGAAATGTGCTCATCAATGCCCACGCGCAATGTTTCCTGATTGTTGGCCGCATAGTGTTTAACATCAGCCACCATCCCTTGGTCTTGAACACCTTTTGAAAACTCCGGCGCCATGCGGCTGCTCAGATATGGGTCTTCGGAGAAGGATTCGAATAATCTGCCGTTACGGGGATCACGATGGATGTTTGTGTTGGGTGTGCCCAGCAGCACGTCAATGCCATAAGCCATTGCCTCCCGAGCCACAGCCTCGGCTACCCGGTACACCAGTTGTGGCTCCCATGTGGCCCCCAGCAGCATGCCCGGGGGGAAGCATCCCGGCTCCTCGCCGTTTGGCCGCACACTGTCAACGCGCCGGCGCAGCTCTAAAATGATTTCCCGCGCCTCCTCCGGTATAGTGTCCGGCAGCGGATCATGGCTGGCGCACAGCGCCACCCATTGCATAAAAGAGGAGCCGCTTTCGCTGCTGGAAGCGCTGTCCTGTTCTTTTATTTCATTCCCTTCAGCGGGCTTCGCTATCTTCACATCCCTTAATTCCATCAAATACTGCATCAGATTTACCCCGGTGGCACCGTCCAGATATCTAATGGACGGGATGCCGTATTGGGGCATTTCCACTGTGGAAAAGACGCTGCCGCCCGTAAGCAAATCCACCTTCTCCCTGAGAAACATTTCTTTTAATAGTATCGAAATTGACGCCTCGTTAATCAGCTTGCTCATACAAATCCTCCCCTGTATTTCAGTATAAAGCACAATATTTAACACTCCGCAAACACCTGCATTTACTTATTCACCAAGACTGCCTTTCCCTGCGTGATGCCGCTTTCGTTAAAGGCATCAACGCGCACATACGCTAAATGGTGGAGCCGTGCCCGGCTCCGGGGAAAAAGCCGCCGGGAGAATAGGAATACGGGTTGTTTTCCGCCAAGGTAAAAGGCCCGAGAGGGCTGCCGCTCACATACACGCCGTCGCCGTAGGTGTTGTACTCCGTGCCGGCGCGGCATATTGCAAGTAGTATTTGTCGCCGCGCTTGTTCATCCAGGCTCCTTCTATAAACGGGTTTGTGTCAGCGGTATGGTCTTCACCGGTGCGCTCATAGCCAATTTCTGCTTTACGGCCAGATATAAGCTCGTATTCCTCACCAATTTTGCGCATGGTAGCCGGATCCAGTTCAACGCCTTTAATCGGCTTGTCGCTGGAGCTGCCCCAGTAATAATACAACCGTCCGTCGTCGTCAAAAACATATGCGGATCCCAGAACATGAAGGAGCCGGGGATATGCTCGAAAACGCCTGTCTCCGGCTGTTTGGTGCGGTAAAAACCGCAGTTTTTATGCATACGGGAGGCGCAGAAATACAGCCAATCGCCAATTACACACACGTCCGGCGCGTAATCATATGTGGGCAGGCCCGGCAAGGGGTATTTCCGCCAGTTCACCAAATCGTCGCTGGCAAAAACCTTCCTACATTGAGGGGAACAGGTAGTACCGATTCTTGAACAAAACCAAAGACGGATCCGCCGCTTCCCGGTTGAGCATGATGCCGTTGTCCGTTTTATGAAATTGGTACGCGTAGCTCAGGTTGACGGGGTTACAATAATACTTCTTCACGCGAACGCCCCCTGATTTAACTGTGTGAATATATCACACATGGCCGTCTTCAGACTGTCCTTTTCCTCCGCATCGGTTTCCTGTGCCATTAGCGTCTCAAAAACCCGCCTCAGCGCGGCCTCGCCGTTATCGGCGACCCATGCGTAGAGCTCCCCGCGGGCCTTTTTTTGATACACGGCCAGTGAGCCGTACACGGAATCGTCAACGCCGGTATGCGCCGGAAGGGCACGGCTTTTGCCCAGGTACTGAAGCAGTAGGAATTTCAGCATAGCGGGGACTAAAATATTCGTCTTTGCCGTGGTTTGCTCCAGCATCTCTTTTAGATAGGGCACATCTTTGCGGCGGCCAACATCCATTCTGGACGAGTGAGTGCCATATCCCTCAATCGGCCCGTCGTCAAAAATGTTCAAATTAAACCGCTTAGCATTGTCATAGGGGAGTATGCTTTCCTCACCCGCATCTTCCGGCACGGGTATCCGCAGGGTTCTTGTATCCTCCAGCGGCAAGCACTCCTCCAGCGATTTATTTAGCTTGCCGGAAAAGCTGTGGGGCAGCATCGCATTGAAATCCGAAGGCAGGGACGCACCCGGCTCTTTATAGGTATAGCGGCGGGATATTTGGTCTACCGGTACCATAACATCGGAGGTGTTGTGGTTCACCATAACAGGGTTCGAGAAGCGCTCGGCAATGCCCACGCCGGTAACGGCTTCCCACCCCGCCGTATCCTCCGCAGCGGGATAGCTGCCGGGGGAAGCGTTAAACTCGCCTATCAATGCCGCGATAAATGGAATCGGTAAATCGGCCAGCTTTTTTAGCTTCTCCCATTGCGCGGGAAGCTTGCTTTTCACTTCAACTGTCGATGTCTTTTTGTCATCATTCTCGTCCGCAGTCATTGCCAGCACTTTCATGTTAAGCGCCTGCGCCATTGGGAAATAGTAATAAATATTAAAATACGCGTTAGCCACCGGTCCATTGGCGATGGTTGCGCATAGCCCCAGGTTCTGGCCGGTCAGCATCAGCGCCATATAGCCGCCGGCACTGCCACCCACCAAAACGATTCTCTTTTTATCAAACTCGTCCATCTGGCGCAGCGTATACAGTGCGGCATTGTTGAAAACCAGGTTGTCCCCAGCAAGAGTTGCGTTTGCGTTTGACGGCGCTTGGGTTGGGCACGCAACGGCCCATCCTTGGGCCAGGTAATCGCGCAGCTCCAAGGCATCCTCTCCCATCTCGTAATGCGGGATATAAACAAGCGGCATCGGCTTTGAAGCTTTATCAGGTAAAAAGATATTTACCTTGCGTGTATCAATTTTCTCATCGCTTGTAATATATGGAATCTCAATCGTTTGGCGCGTAACATTCTCCAGTGGCGGCGGCACCTGCCTTGGCTGTGCCAGAATCGCCAACACCTTGGCCATATCCATTTTTTCCTGTTTCATAAGACAATTCCTTTCAGGCATCAACGAGTTTTGAAACGCCGCCCGATGCCATTTAATGATTACACCGTAGCTTTAAAAGTGACCCATCTTTCAAGACTCATTCACTGAACAGCAATCCCGTTTAGCAGGATGCGCCAGCCGCAAAGCTCAGACGGGATTTCCAGATCGTAATGCCATCCCGTGGGAAGCGCAAGCGAAATATCCAGCACATGCGCGTCTTCGTCCGCACGGTAGTTCATAAAAATCATACCGTCCGTGCATTTTGCCGCACCTCTGGCCCATCGAAGCCCACAGGGATCAGGCGCAATTTTTATCATTTTCGCATGTTCGTCGGGCTGGCCAAGACCCAGTACCTTATTGGTCAGCAGCGTGCCAACCAATCCGTTGGCCCCATGGCACCCGGAAAAAGCGCTGTATCCTTCAAAAAAGGTTCCGGAACCATCGCGTAGCTGAGCCAGGTAAACGTCTTTTAATTCCTTTACCAGTGTATTAATTTTCCCCAGACGCGCCAGCACGTCAAAGCGGACAATCAAGCCAATGAATATATTCGCCTTTCCAAAGTTGGGGCTTGGCCGGTATTTAGGAGCATACCCCATTGTATTCACAAACCCGTTGATATAGGCTGTGTCATCCAGATGGAATCCGCTCCAAATTTCATAGGCCGCGCCGGCTTCGCTCAAGCAATCGCCACGTTGCAGCTGCCCGTTAACGTATGCCGCACTGTCCCCGTTCTTTTTGAAAAAGCTGGCGCTGTTGTCCATCGATTCGATGATGGCGCGCATCTCACCGGCGGTTGTTTTCCATAAAGGCTTGTCGTAAAGCTCCGCCAGCCGTTCCAGCGCGCAGACGGCAAGACAGTTGTTGGGAATATTGATAGGCTCAAGGCAAAATGCCTTGTTGGAGAGCGACCAATCAACAAACTGGTCGGGCAGGTTCTCCAATAATCCGCTTTCACCCCGTAGCGAGAGCAGTCCCTCAACGAAATATCCAACGCGCTTTTCGCAGGCGTTTATAAAATTCCTGTCTCCGGAGCGCCTGTAATAATCATACAACTGCACCGCCAGCCAAAAAGACCATGTGGTGATACCCACGTCTTCATCATCAGCCTTGCTGGCGGGATATACCTCCGGGAAAAAGCCTTTCCATTTTTTCGTTCCGTCCGTCAACATGAAATTTTCTAAAAAATCCCTTTCAACGGAGATATCCCCAAACATCTGCCAAGCGCTCTGTGCGCTAAACTGTGAATCGCACAGCCATCCGCCGCGCTCACGCTCCGGGCAGTCCATAAAAATATCAAGGGTGTTCAAACGCAGCGTGCGACGCGATGCTTCATAAATCGCATTCAGCTCCCCATCGCTGCACGAGAAAAAGCAGTTGCGCGCGTCGTCATATGCATCGTCCAGCAAAATGGGGTAGCCAAGCGTAACCCGCCCCTGGGTTCTTAGGATGATTTTGATATAACGGGTTAGTTTTGGCTCAAAGGTGGTCAAGTGATAATTCCCCGGTTTTAGGCTGTATCTTGCAACATAGGTATTGCCTTTGAATGCGCCGGTGAAATGCAGATGGTCTGAATGGATGACGTCAACACAGCAGTCCTTCTCCGCCGTGATCGTAAAATCAATGAATCCAAGTTCGGTTGTTTTGCGTCCAAAGGTAACGGCTGCCGGCTGAGCGCCCGACTGCAAGGTGATGCTTTTTACGCCGTTTGTGCCGCCAAGAGTATAAACACCCGAGAAGGGCACGTCCCTCTCCTGACGTATAGCTTTCAAAAACTGATTTTCAGGTGGTACCATTTCATAATATGTGCGGTGCATATGCCTGGATAATTGAATGGTAATCCCCTCGTCCCCGTCTCTATCCGCACCCACCACATCCGATATATCCTCAAGCGTCTCCATCGGTATAGGGCGGTAATTGGCGTATGGAGCTCTGCGGGGCAGAAATAGCACGGTTTCCTTCAGAGATATAGGGGATACAAGCCCCTCTCCCGCTCCGGTTCTCCATAAAAAGCTGTTTTCATCCAGATCGTACCACTCGATAATACCACGGCTATGGCTCATCAGCTCCACCAAGGAGCGTCGGTAAAGCAGCTCTTTATACCGCCATGTACCGTCCCCTGTGGCGGACAGAACCCGCCCGCCCGCGTCTGTTATCTCAGCGACCAACAGGCCTTGTTCCAGAGTGCAATCGTTGGAATACTTCCCGGGTTTATCAAGCGCCACAACCTCTATCGCCATCTTCACCGTGCCGGACGCCAGCACCGCTATTTTATCCACCCGGCAGCAGCCGTGCGCGGTACGTGCTGGCCCGCTTGCCCTAAACGCGCCGTTAATGTACAGCCGGTAATAGGAACGGGCAGCGATGGCAATAACGATTTCTTGCTCTTTCTCCAGCCTAACCTCACTGAAAAAGCCGAGGAACTGGTTTACCGTACTGCTAAGGTTTTCTCCCCACACGGGCCGGGCATTTTGAAAAATTCCCATATGCTTATCTCCTCACAGAACTAATTTCGCTTGTATCCGCTTTCAGTTTACATGAGTTTAGCCGTATGCTTATAGCCACAAACCCGTCCATTTTCTGGCCAAATCCGTTGCCAAAACAATACAATACTAATACAGCCGACAATGCCGGTGGGAGACAGTGGCGAGGGAAAGTTAAGGCAGCGTAAATCCACACCCATCGCCGCCGCTTTGCGCTCTAATGTGGTAGCCACCTCAATGGCGATGGCGGCACTGCCATCGGCGGTTAGACCGCTCAAGTTAAAGCGGTAAGGCGGTGCCGTCAGCAATCCGGCACTTTGGCCTGCTACAAACACTTCGGAGGTTTCGTGTACATCGTTTATTTCCAGGAAGGGTCGTTTATGTATCGGCAGCCGGACAGTGAATTCATAGCGGTAATACCCGGAAAAATCGGGGTGCGTACCGCCCATTCCATGTGCTAAATCTGGCTTTTCCGGGCTGTGGAAAGCGGGGTAAGCCTTAGATTCGCAGTGCGTAAGCGTAATATCTTCCGCCGGGATGGTGAGAATTTGCAGTGGCGCATCGTTTTCCGCCGGCGTTACATCGCTAACGCCCAGCGGCGCACGGCTGGAAAACAGCACCGGGAATCCGCTTTCTATGGCAATCTCAACGAACGCGGCGGCGGCCTTTGGCAGATAGTCACATCCCGAAACCACAAGCATCTTCAGCGGTCATCGTTAAAAACCCGCTTGGGCTGCGGCGGCGCAGGTAACCATCGTGGAAAAGGCTGCGGACGCGCCAGTTTTGCCACATCCAGTTGCACGCAGGGCTTTGGACCGCAAACCGATACGGCATTGTAATCAAGATATTGATGGCACAGCTCTGCCGGTGCGTTCTCTACCGCACCGGCCGCATAACCTGTGGGAAAATGTGCGTCGTCCAATATCCATACCCGCATATCAAGATTCTGCGCCTCGTCCAAGATGGCGTCTAAATCCTACCACCACCTGGGGCCAAGAAAATCCGGATGGGGACGGCTTTCCACGCACACCGCGCCAATCCCGACGTCATGGATTACCCGCATATATTTCCGCAATGTAGCCTCGTCCTCACCGTGCTGCCAGAAAAACGGAAATATATACCCATCCCTCACTCAATAATTGCAGCAGATGCCCTATCGTGATGTTAATAATCCGAACCTATTGGAAGAATAGTCTGACCGGCCCAAGCATCCCAACCGGCTCCAGCGGGCAGTATGCGGCTGCCGACACAGCTTCGATGACTCCGGCAATTCCAGCCTCAGGAAGCGCCCTCGCGCCCTGATTGGGGTAAACCTCCACCCGGATGTTGTTTTCGCCCTTTACAAAGAGATTCTCGGTGGAAAAACGGTATTTCGGCGCGCTTCGTATGCCCGCGCACACACCGTTAATATACAAGCTTGCAGCCTCGTGTACGTCCCCTAAATCTATTTGCGCAGGAAGCTCGGTTAGTTGCAGCGTTGTTTCATAGATAATCTTATCGGTGTATCTTGGGTAAAGTCCTTTCACGCCCAAATCCTTCAGTTCACGCAGCACCATGCTTTTTCCGGCGCTTTCCAGCAAAACGTTCCATACGCAAGAGAGCGCAACGGCTTTTTGTGTCGCCGCGCGCGCATTGGGCCGCATGCCCGTTTTTTCAAGGCCCTCCGGTGTACACAGATGCCCAAAGCAAATTAAAATTGCTTCCTGCGCGCACAGGTCAATATCAAAACCGCAGCCATCTTTTTCGTCTGATGTATGCACCCATTCCGCAGCCAGATTCATTAAATCAATTTTCAGCGCATTGCCCTTACACGGAACACAGAGCTTAATATTCGCGTCATCGCCCTGATTGTAGAGCATGTACACATCGGACGGCATGGAACCGCTTGTATCCACATAATGCGCGTAACGCAGGTTTTCATTTCCTCCTTGCACGCGCAAATCAGGCAGGATGTTTTTGCCGACGGCTTCCGCAAGGGCGTTTAATTCCACGCATTTACCATGCGGTACTTCAACCGGGGCTCCCGTTTCCGCCTCAAGCGTGGGATATTTGTTTATATAAAACACCGGGAAACCGTCCCCCGCTTCTTTTGTTATAAAATCCAGCACGCTTCGGGGGAGTGCTTTAGTCTCCGGAATTATCAGCGCCTCATATCGGTTAGAGTTGATACACAGCCCGTTATCACAGGTGGTTTGATAATGCGCCCGCTCGGAAAAAACGTCCGCCGGAATAACGTCGTAGCTAATCTGGTTTTTGGCCAGTATCGCCGCCGGAGCTTGGAATTTCATGCCGTCCCCTTGGTACCATTCGCTTTCGGCATGATATAAAATTGCGGTTTTAATGCATGGCCTCGTGTTTGTTAAAAGGTGGCACATCCTGTTTGCGTATTCGTTCTGCGCTCGGGAATACGCCATATCCAGATGCTCAAACACGGGGTCCACGGGAATCAGCTCCGTAATGCCATTTACAAACAAGTGATCCATCACGCTTTTTCGCATTCTGGTTCCCGCAAGCGCGCCATATACCGCAAAAATTTCGCAAATGCTCCGTCCCTTTTTATCAGGGCTGATATGCCCGGCGGAAGACGCCAGTTTTGCAAGGCCGTAGTGATAAAACTCACCATCTCCCTCAGGGCTTCCGTACCACGCTTGAACATAGTCCTTCCCGGGTATCATCTGGTTACCGATCATATCTATGCCGCCCATGTCCTGATGCGCCTGCGCCCTGAAAAAATGCACCGCGCCGACGCCCAACCGGCTATGGCTGTTTTCATCCTCTAAAACATGCCCGATGTACATAATCCCGCGCTTGCGGCACCACTCGTGAACCTGCGCGTTGTAATTGTCCCGGATCAGCCTGGAAACCAGTTCAAGATAACGGTAGCGCACCGGCTCATGCTCGTCCCCCGCACCGTCGTACCACAAATACGCAAGCGGGGCTAAGCCCGCTTGGCCCTGTTCGTCCGCCCATCTCTCGGCAGCCTCGCGGCTCCAGGGTAAATCCATCGGTTTTCCGCCAAGATCCTGCGGCGTTCCAACGCGCTGCGTGAAAAAGAAACCCTCCATATTTCCCACTTCGGGTTCATCATAAAACATTCCCAACCACGTTTTGCCAATTTCGTCCTTCAGGTGCGCGTAGTGCGATTCGTAAACAGCCTCGATTTGCAGCGCCACGGACGCCCTGTCCAGAAGATTCATGAAGCCCATACGTCCGCCGCCGTTGTAGGTTTCATAAATGGAAATAACGCGCCATTTACCTGGCGGTACGTCCCAATACAGGATGCCGTCCTCAACGCTGCCGGTTAAGTCAACCGGCGCAGCGCATACCCTTCTTTCATCGTTCATTTTCACCGCTACCGCCGTAACAAGTCTATCTCCGCTCTGCGGCATGGCTCCCTTGCCCTCAAACAACCCCTTCGTTATCTTGGTGCCTGTCAGTAAATCGAACCGAAACCTGGCGTTAGGCAATGGGCCCGCCACGTCCAAATGCCGCTGCGCCAGATACAGCTTGTTAAGCTTAGCGTTCGCTTCATCATCAAGCCAGCCGTCTGCCCGCCCGGTTGGAAATGGCGCGGCGTCCTGCACCATGAATGTCATGCCGTATTGACGGCAATACTGAACAATCCATTGCATGTGCGTCCAGTATGTTTCATCGTTAAAAAGAGAAACATCGCCCTGACGGTCCGGGTTGCTCCACAAAAGCACCATTGAGCGGATTCCAGCATCGCAAAGTGTCCGCAGTTTCTTTTCAACGTCTTCCTTGCTTTCGCGCGCGGACAGGCCCGTAAACGGATGAACATGGTTTCCGCAGTCGCCTTGAAACAGGTTATGAAAAATACTCAATAATACTTACTCCTTTACGCCGCCAAGTGTGATACCCTTGACGAAATATCTTTGGAAAAACGGGTAGGCAACCAAAATGGGCAAAATACCTATTACCGCAATGCCCATGCGGATGGTTGCGGTGGGCAACGCGCCGCTTGTTCCAAGCTGCTGCATCAAATCTCTCGACTGCACAAGCGCGTTTACATCGTTTTGGATGTTGTTCAACACAATTTGAATGGTGTAAAGATGAGAGCCGTTTCGCGACGACAGGTAATACATGCCGTTCATCCAGTCGTTCCAGTACGCAAGCCCCGACATAAGACCGATTGTGGCCAGAATTGGCTTGCTAAGCGGAATAATTACCCGCAGGAACGTTGTCCAGGGACCGGCGCCGTCTATTTCGGCAGCCTCGGTAAGGCCGGGCGGGATGGAGTAGGTGAAATAATTGCGTATCAGAATCACGCTGACGGCGTTCAACATAAGACCCGGCACTATAAGCGCCCAAATGGTGTTTTTAATACTTAAATACCGCACATAGGTGTAGTAGGTGGCCACAATGCCGCCGTTAAACAGCATGGAGAATATAAGCAGGAAGCTGAATAGCTTCATACCGGGAATATTGCGCTTACTGATGCCGTAGGCGAAAAGCGTTGAAATGCTAACATGCGCCACTACGCCTATTACTGTTATCGCAACAGTCATAAAGTACGCGCCGCCTATGGTCTCCCATTCCTCCGCTATGTACTGGTAGGCGTCAAAGCTCCATTTTTCCGGAAGAAAGCTGAAACCGTTTTTAACAACGGTGGTTGCATCGGTTAGGGAGGCCGTAATAAGCAAAAGAAACGGCAGCACCGCGCAAAGAGCGGCAACCGCGCATACAACATGGCTCACTGTGTTTGTCAGATAGTACTCTTTTGTGCGCATCATAGTATTCTCCTTAAAACAGCGCGCTGTTTTTTTCGTATCTTCGTATCAGCATGTTTACCAGCACAATCAGCACAAACCCCACGATAGACTGGAAAATGCTGGCCGCGCTGGACATGCCGTAGTCCGCTTTTTCCATCAGCGCCTGGTATACATAAACGTCTATAGTGCGCGTAAATTCGTATATAGCGCCGCTGTTTCTTGTAACCTGATAGAAAAGGCCAAAGTCCGAGCGGAAAATAGACCCCACCGTTAAAAGCCCTGTGGTGATGACCACCGGCTTGAGTTGCGGCAGCGTAATGCGGAAAAACTGCTGTATCTTGCCGGCGCCGTCCAGGCTAGCCGCCTCGTAATAATCCCTGTTGATGCCCACGAGGGTGGAAAAATACAGGATCATGCTGTAGCCAACGCCCTTCCATGTGTTAATGAATACAAGAAGGAATGGCCAGTTTTGGCCTGACGCGTACCAGTTCACCGGCTGAACCCCAAGCAACGGGAAAAGGCCATTGTTTAAAAACCCGGTATCGGAGGACAAAAACGCAAAAGCAAGGTAGCTTACGATAACCCAGCTCATCAGATTGGGCAACAAAACAAAGGTTTGATAAAGCCTCTTTGCTCTTCTTGAGGCCAGCTCGTTTATGAACACCGCCAAAAGAATTGCGCAAACAGTACCCACAATCCAAAAAGCAATATTGTATAAAATGGTGTTGCGTATAATAATTCCGGCGTCTCTGGATGCAAAAAGAAACTTAAAGTTATCAAACCCCGCCCAATCGCTGCCTAAAATACCCTTGGTAAAATTCAGGTCCTTAAACGCGATGGTAATGCCGAACATGGGCAGATAATTATTGATAAACAGGTAAATTAGCCCCGGCAAAACCATCAGATAGTATGGGAAATGGCGTCTCCCTTTTTTTAATGATATGGTTTTTAGTGCCTTGATAATACTCACCCCCACTGGCCTAAGTAGTGCTTGCGTGCTGCCGGCTGCCCGGCAGCACGCAATAAATGATTATCCGTTTAACCTTTCTGCGCGATAAACGCGTCTAACTGCTGCTGGTTGGCGGCTATCACCTCATTTATTCCGGCGCTCTCCAATGCACGTAAAAACTCAGGCAGACTAACAGCAGGATCCACCGCTCCCGCGTTAATCGTTGCCACGTATTGATCCATCACCGAGCTAATCGCTGCAATTTCCGCGGAAAACTCAGACGTATCGAAAACATACCCAAGGGCCGGAGAGGTATAGGCATCAGGGATGTTTGCCTCAATGTCCAGTTTGATCTGGTTCATATCAATCGGGTTCGGCTCAAAGACAGGCAGCCGCGCCTGATTGCCAAGCCACGGGTAGGCAATATAATGCGGGAGGTCTACCGGATTTTCGGCCAGCCAGCGTATCAGTGTATTGTCGCCTTCCCGTTCTACAACCTCCCATTCCACTCCCTCACGGCCATATTGCACAAGCGTATGTGCCTCAGGATTTTTGAAGAAGTAATTCAAAAACTCCATGGCCTTTTCGGGATGCTCACAGGTAGGCGTGATGTGCCACATCATACCGGCCAGTGAGCCTGCTTTACCGGCAGGCTGCGTATTAAAAACTACTACTTCATCCGCCCAAGCGACGACCTGTTCCAAGCGGTCGTCAAAAGAACCGTAGGCAAAAAAACCCACAGTATCGTCTCTGGTCAGGATTTCGTCCGGGGTATCGGTGGTGACGGCCGCATCGGCGGAAATCCAGCCTTTTTGCGCCCATTCATACATCTTTTGGGCATAGTAGGCATATTCCTCAGTTGCGATAAGGTTTACCACTTGGGTAGGGGCATACTTGTCTGACGCAAGAATTAAGGTGCCATAAATGGGATTCACCTGTGTAAAGGAATCAAACGCGATATGACTGTTGAGTGTCATGGAGCTAGTTGAAGTAGTGATTTGCATCAATACGTTCTGCTCTTCGCCCTCGTCGATGATTTCAAACATTTCCTCTATTTCATCAAGGGTGTAGAGCTTATTCACATCGCGGGTAAAGCCGTACTTGTCGGCAAAGCTTTTCTTCATCTCATATCCGTGGCCGTCCGCATTCAACCACAAGACCGATATACCAAATAGTTCTCCGTCAATTTTGCACATTTCAATGTAGTCGCCGCTCTGCTCAAGAATGTCCTGACCATATTGAGCCGCAAGGTCGTCCAGCGGGATACACATGCCTGATTCCCACGTTTGGGCTCCGGTCCCAAAGGATATAATGACGTCCATCTGTTCGCCGGACGAAAGGGCCAGTGACGCGTCGGTGGTTACTTGTACAATATCTGTTCGCTCAAAAGTGACATGAACGCCCAAATCCCGCTCCAACATTTCGTTCAGCTCCGCTTCCATCTCGTAGAACCCCTCGCCGGGTTCTGTAAGTGTGCAGATTTGAACCACGAGCTCAACAATGTCCTGCGGCTCCGTTGGGCCTGCGCCTGTGGTGCCCGCTTGCCCTGCGGTTGTGCCGGTTTGGGACGACGCGGTTGGTGTGCTGCCGCACCCCGCAAGCAGAATGGCGGTCATAAGTACGCTTAATAGCACCGATAGGATTCTTTTCATAGTCTTCCTCCTCATTCTTAAATGTGACTTAGATGTGCCTTTGATCAGACAACGACCTTATGCGTTTAAGATATAACGAACAGTCGGTGCTTGTATATACACGTTTCAAACCAACGTATATGAAATTGCAACCATTCACTAGATGATGTCGTCAATAGATACTGGCCCAAATAGCAATACAACGGATTTGAACTGCCGCCAAAAATGAAGCCGTGTTCTTCGCGTAACGCGTGGCGATTCCGCGCCAGCGCTTGAGTATCAGAAACGCGTTTTCAACAAGGTGCCGTAGTTTGTACAGATATTTGTCATACTCGCGCTGCTCCCGCCTGTTCTTTTTCGGAGGGATAACAACTTCCATTCCGGCAGCTTTCGCCATTTCAATTAGCGCATTAACGTCGTAGCCCCTGTCGGCCAGTAACGCTGCAGCGTCTATCCCTTGTATCAACTTTTCTCCATATTTGCAATCCGCAACGGTACCCGCTGTAATAAAGATTCTGACCGGCATACCATGCGCATCCACGGCCAAATGTATCTTGGTGTTAAGCCCCCTTTTGTACGTTCCATATCCTGATTGCCACCAACAGCACCCGCAGCATGAGGATGAACTTTACAATGGGAAGCATCAATCATTAACCATTCAAAATCTGGTTCATCAACAAGCAGTTCCAATAGCCGCTCCCATTCGCCTTTGTCTCGCCAATGGCAAAATCGGCGATGCACGTTCTTCCAATTCCCGTAGCAAGGCGGTAAATCGCGCCATGGGGCACCAGTGCGCAGTATCCAAAACACGCCATTTATGAATTGTCGATTGTCTCGGGCGTTCCCGCCCCATGTACCTTTGCGCCCCATCAAATT
>DOMW01000098.1:0-8741 GCA_003510345.1 Clostridiales bacterium
ACAGAAAAAGTTTCACAGGCCCGATTCGGAATTTCCATCATTGCGAAGACCGGCTCCCCTTCCCGATTCCGTCCTTGCGGGCTTGACCGCACAGTGTAAGCATGCCGCATCAAAGATGCCACGCCCTATAGTATTTCCATTTAACCAGCGGTTGCCTAATTTATTTCTTTCCGGCTTCTTTTTTTCATAGGATACCCATATGGCGAAAACCGGCCAATTTGCTAAAAAATCCTTTAAATAAAGCATATTTCACAAAATCCCGAGACTGGCACAATTGACAGTATATGTATTTGTGTTTACAATGTGAGGTGGTTGTTTAGATTAATACGCAGTTGTTTTTTTCGGCGTTGCGGAAAAAAGTGCGGAGGTAAAAGAAATTGTTGCTTGAAATCAGTAAAAATGAGACAGAGCATGTATTGGAATTGAAAGTGAAGGGCGATATCGACGTAAACACCGTCAGACAATTAAAAAAGGAACTGGAAGAACATATTGAGAGGTCGCCTATGCGTATTGTCATCGATTGCAGCGACCTCAACTATATTGATTCCACCGGGCTGGGAACGCTGGTGAGCGCGCTTAAAAAAGTGCAGGTATACGGTGGGACAATCAAGGTCGAAGCGCTGAAGCCATATCTGATCAAAATATTTGAGGTAACGGGACTTGCCGATTTATTTGAGATCGAGGTGACGGGCGCATGACGGAATATGTGAACATGCGGTTTCCGGCGGATACAGGGTATATCAGCGCAATCAGGCTGGCCGTTTCCGGGATCGCGGGGAAAATGGACTACAATTTAGATGAGATCGAGGATCTGAAATCTTGTGTTGCGGAGTCGTGTTTGTTGTTGCTTTGCGGGCAGGAGTGTGACGGGCTGGTGCTGGATATTGAAACGGGCAGGCCCTTAAAATGCAGGATAGGCGCACAGGGGGCAAAACCTGCGCCCGGTACGGGTGAGTGCGGGGAATTCAATGAAGAAATTAGCCGACTGATGATCGAAGCACTGAGTGAACATGCGGACTTTTTAGAGGAAAACGGCATCTTGAAAGCAATATCATTTGAGAAATGATGGGAAATCGGTGACGGAGAATAATCTATGACGCCAGCAAACATGACAATCGATGCGACGACCAACGAAGATCTTTTTTTAGATTATATAGAATCGCGGGACGTGAGCCTCAGGAATGAGTTGATTGAACGATACCTCTATATTGCGGAAATTGCCGCGAAAAAATTCGCGGGCAGGGGCGTCGATTATGAAGATTTGTACCAGGTGGCTTCTTTGGCGCTCGTAAAAGCGATCGAACGGTTCGAGCCGGAACGGGGCATTAAGTTCCCCAGTTACGCGACCCCTTCGCTCATTGGCGAGATCAAGAATTATTTCCGGGATTCTTCCCGTGTGATGCGGCTGCCGAGAAGGGATACCGAGCAGCTTAAGAAAATGAACCTGTATATACAGGAATATCTGGCGGAGCACGCCGTAAAACCTTCGCCCCGGCAGATAGCGCAGTATCTTGACATTACGGTCGACCGTGTGCTTGAGGTGCTGGAAATGAAGCAGGCGGATAATGTGATGTCGCTCGATTCGGCGCTTGCGATTGGTGAGAATTGTTCTTTGGGGAATGTGCTGGGGCAGGAAGACGAGAGTTTTGAGCAGATTGAGAATCATGATTTTATCCGGTATTGTATGCGGCTTTTAAATGATACGGAAAAAAGAATCATAGAGCAAAGGTATGTAGGGAACAAGACGCAAAAAGAAGTAGCGGACGCGCTGAACGTGTCACAAATGCAGATTTCGCGTATGGAACGGAAAATTCTAGCGAAACTAGCAAAAGTATACAGGAAGTGACGACGCGGGCATAGGTTGAGGGGTGCGCGAGTTGATACTTAAAAAGGTACAAATCAATTTCTGTGAATTGGATAGTGCGGCGGATGTGCTGGTAGAAACAGTGCGTGGCCGGATTCTGCTTAATGAGGAAAAAGAATACCGGATCAAGCTTGTCTGCAAAGAATTGCTGACAAATATTTTGACGTACTCGGACGCACGGGGCATTCTGCTTTCGGTGGCGCTTAGCGCCGGTAACCTGACGATTACGATAGAAGACGATGGGAGTGGGTTTTCGCACGAGGACGCGATGCGGCAGGATTGCCGGCAAGGCGCGAGCCTGATGCGCGAAAATGGCAGGGGCATCTACCTTGTACGTATGATGGCGGAAAAAGTGGAATACAATGAAAAAGGAAACGCCGTGACGGTGACGCTGGACTTGAGTTAGGAAAAATACGCATTCCCTCTACCATATCTAGGTTTTTTATGATATAGTTATACCAGCTTTAGCAAAATGGGGGTTGTTTAAAGCTAGTTTGGAGCAGCGCATGTACACAAAACAAAAAAGGCGGGTCACGGTAAAGGCAAACCCGAAGTTTTATGTTTTTCTGGGTGTAATCGCCGCGGTGGTGATCACTATCGTTTACTTCGTTACGAATATCAACACGGTGGTTGTGGAAACAGGGGAGATCAGGTTCGAGGATGAGGTCCCCGTTGTTGTGGTGCGGGACGAGCAGATGGCGCCCGCCGAATCGAATTACGGCAGGGTGAATTTCCTTGTCCCCGAGGGGGAGCGCGTGGAGGCGGGCGCGGCCGTTGCGGATGTGTATAAGTGGGCGTATAACGACAAAGTGATGAACGAGCTGACGGAAAAGCAGAAGATGATAGAGCAATACCAGGAGAATGAACGCAGCGGCAGCGGCGACCAGCAGCTCGTGGAAATACAGAATACGATCACCGCGAAGGCGGCGGAAGTAAAAGAGATCATAGCGAGCGGAACGGGGGACCTTCTTTTGGCGGAAGCGGAACTGAAGTCCCTGATGGAGGAAAAACGTGATTACCTGAAGGAAGCCGTAACGATGGACGCCAAGCTGGAGGAGTATTACGGCGAGGAGGAACAGCTCAAGGAACGCGTAGACGGGTGGCGGGAAGAGGTCACCGCGGCGCAGGCGGGCGTGGTCAGCTATTATTTTGACGGCGCGGAGCAGATATTTAACTCGAACAACCTGCAACAGATCACGATTGCGGACGTAGATGATATTTTGCAGGGGACGACCGTGCCGGAAGAGACGGCCGAGCAGGGGCAGGCGCCTATTTTCCGGCTGGTGAATAATTTCAGGTGGTATTTGCTTGTAAGAAAAGAGCAGCCCATGCTGGAATACGCGAATGACGCGATCTATGAGATCGGGTTTGTAAACTACATTAACCGTCAGTACCAGGGCAGGGTAGCGGGGCATATCGCCGAAGACAACGATTTTTTCTATGTGCTGGAGATTTCCGAGGATATCGGGGAGCTTTTGAATACAAGGAGGACGGACGCAAAGCTTGCCACCGTGTTCGCGGGGCTGAAAGTGCCGGAGAAAGCGATTGTGGATAACGACGGCGTTTCCGGGGTATATGTTGTAGTAGACAGAAAAAAGACGTTTGTGCCTGTGACTGTGAAGGTTATTAAAGAAGGGAACGCGATCATAGAACCGCTCGATGAAGCGAGCGGGCTTTTGGCAGGCAGCGAGGTGGCGCTTTGACGGGGATAGCGGAAAACATTGCGCGTATTCGTGAAGAGATCGAAGCGTATAGCATAAAGGCGGGTGTGTTCGCGCAGGGGATAGAACTGGTGGCGGTATCCAAGACGATTGGCGCGGAGCGGGTTAAAGAGGCGTATGACGCCGGGCAGAGGATGTTTGGCGAAAACCGCGTGCAGGAGTATGTGGAGAAAAGCGGAAAGCTCCCGCAAGACGCAAAATGGAATTTGATTGGGCAGTTGCAAACGAATAAAGTTAAGTATATAATGGAGAATAATGCGTTTTTGGTGCATTCTTTAGACAGGCTGAGCCTGGCGGAGGAATTACAAAAACAGGGGGAGAAAAAAAACAGGACGACAGATGTTCTGGTACAACTCAATATCGCGGAAGAGCAGACAAAATCCGGGCTGCTTATGGGCGAGGTCGACGCTTTTTTTGAAAAAGTTACCCGCATGGACAGGATCCGTTTGAAAGGGATCATGACGATCGGCCCGAATGTTTCGGACGAACCGGCAATTAGGCGGGTGTTTGCGCGGGCGAAGCAGGTATACGACAGGCTGCGGCGTGAGGTTAAGACGTTTTCTTACCTTTCTATGGGGATGTCTCACGACTTTGGCCTTGCAATATTGGAAGGATCGAATATGGTGAGGGTAGGTACTGCGATTTTTGGGAAAAGGGAAATGAGCGCTCCATTGGAATAAGATATGGGCAGAATGCTGTTTAGGAGGCTGATGTATGGCTGGAATTGGGAAAAAGCTGCTTACGTTTATCGGGTTGGAAGAGACCGACCCGAATGAAGAGGAAGTATATTATGAGGATCAGGAGGAAGCAGAGGGCAATATGATGAGTTTTCCAGAAGACGAGTATGTGCCGGTGGATGAAAAACAAACGTTTGCGAAAAAAAAGGGAAACACCGGAAAAGTAGTGGGCATACCGGACGCGAGCAAGGTTCGGGTGCTGATCTATAAGCCGGTTTCCTATGAAGACACGCAGAGCATCATAGACAACCTGAAGGAAAAAAAGCCCATCGTCATGAACCTTGACGAACTCGAAGTGGACGTGGCGCAGAGGATACTTGACTTTGTGAGCGGCGCGGTATACGCGCTTTCCGGTAATATCAGAAAGGCGGCGCGGAATATATTTGTGGTGGCGCCCTATAATGTGGATGTGTCTACCAACTCGACGGACGGCGCGATGCCCGAAGATTTCGTTGATTATAACTATTTCGAAAGGGAATGAGGAAATAACCCATGAATATTACTCCAAAAGATATCCTGGAAAAAGAATTTGGCAGGAAGATGAAGGGTTATGACCCGGAACAAGTCGATGAGTTCCTGGATGAGGTCATAAAACAGTTTGAATCGCTGCTGGAAGAAAACGAAGACGTTATCGCGAAAAATGAATCGCTCAAGAGCGAGGTAGCGCGGTTGCGCCAGAAGGCGGACAAGCTGGAGGACGTGGAAGAAAAAATGATGGCCACCGTAATCGCGGCGCAAAGGAACGCCACGATGTATCTGGAAAAAGCGGAGGCGCAGGCGCAGCGGATCACCGAGATTGCCAACCAGAACGCCAAGACGGTGATAGAAAGCACGCAGCTTCGCATGGAAACGGCGAAGCAGGATCTGAAAAAATACGAGAAGATTATCACGGATTATAAAAAGCGGTTCCGGCTGTTTTTGGAAGAGCAGGCGGCTTTTGCGGATACGCATTTAGTGGAGGGCGAGATGCTTACGACAAGCGCCGCGGAGATCAGCAAGTCTATACAGAACCTGACGCAGCAGGTGCGGGAAATAGATGCGGGCACGCAGGCCGCCAATACGCAGCTTACCGATATATTGAAGAAATCAAAGGAAGAGACGGACTATGATTTTCGCCAGAGCACGGCAAATTTGCAGGAGATCGTGAACGAAATCATTGATGAACCTTAGGGTTCGCCGCGCGGCAGGGTAAAAATAAAAAGGGAAGACAAGCGCAAGATCGCCGGGGATATCTTGCGTTTTTTGCGTAAGCGAGTACCCCGGTTACGCTGGGGGTATTTATTGTGCGCGCAACTATTTACTTGTTAAGCGCCTCCGCTATCGCGTCATCAAAGACATCATACATTTGATCGCTGCCGCCGGTGAGTGCCCATGATATGATGCCCTCCGCGTCAATGACGAGCGTATACGGGACGCCCAGCGCGGGGTACAGGTTCTTTATGTCACCCGATTCGTCCAACCCAATGGGATAGGTAAATCCCTTCCCGGCAATAAAATCCTGCACTTTATTGATGTTATTATCGCCATAATCCATACCGATAAACACCACATCGTCCGTGTACTTCTCTGACAACGCCTGTATTGCCGGCATTTCTTCGATACAGGGAGCGCACCATGTCCCCCAAAAATTGAGAAACACGACTTTTCCTTTATTCTCAGACAGCGTGAATGTGCCGCCGGACAGAAGATTCACGGTGAAGTCCGGGGCGGTGTCGCCCACTTGCAATTCATTTGCCGAGACATGTTCGATGTTCTGGTTTGTTGTGTAAAATTGGCGGATAGACGCAATCGCAATCACGGCGGCGAATCCAATTGCCCCTGCAAGAACGATTTTCAGGATGGTTCTTTTTCTGCTTCGCATGGCTGCTTCTCCTTCTTGTTACTGCAATAGATGGCGTTATGTTTGCACACGGCGCGGCACTCTCCGCAGCGGATACACTCGCGGTCGTTCACTTTGTGCGTATCCAGCTTGCAGGCGCTTACACACGCGCCGCAATGGGCGCAGTTGTGTTCGTTTACTTTTACTCCAAACAAGGCGGCCTTGTTAAACAGCGAGTAAATCGCTCCCAGCGGGCAAATGAAACGGCAAAAGGCGCGGTACGCGAACACACTCACAAGAACGATGGCCACCAGCACGGCGATTTTCCAATCGAACAGCGTACCCGCAACCGCCTGCAAACTCTCGTTGGCCGCTATGAGTGGGACGCCGCCCGTCAACGTGCCTGCGGGGCAGATGAACTCGCAGAATGCCGGGAGGCTTACCCCGTCCTTTGCCAGAAAAAACAGGGGAAGAAACAATACGAATACGAAGAGGACGACATATTTTATCAGAGACGCCCGCCGCGTCCATTTGCTCTTGCCGAGCTTGGGCGTTGGGATTTTATGCAGCAATTCCTGTATCAGACCGAACGGGCATAAAAAAGCGCAGATGCCTCTGCCCAGCAGTATGCCAAACAACAGCAAAAGCCCGATCGTGTAAAGCGGTAATTTATACTTTACCTCACCCAGCGCGGCCTGCAAACTGCCTAACGGGCACGCGGCAATGGCGCCGGGGCAAGAATAACAATTCAGCCCGGGCACACAAACGCCCTTTATATCTCCCGTGAATATCGTGCCGTTCGCAAATCCGGCTATATTGGCGTTATAGAGCAATGCGGACAGCAGTTGGATTGTTTTGCGCTTAACCAATTCCGATACACTCCAAACACAGGACAACAGCCTTGTGCAGCGTGTCCTGGTAATCACCCTGCGCGATTCCAATAACTATGAATACCAGCGCTGCCGCAACCAGCGTATATACGGTTACCTTCTTTCTCATAGCATTTTAAGTATAGCATAGCTTTCTGGTATGGCGCAAATCAATTGACGGCGGTTGGCGGGAAACTTGACCGCTTTCCCGCCCTGCATTATACTATCATTGTTATTCACACGGAAGGAAAAAAGCATGGTAAGAGAAGATTTAAGAAACATCGCGATCATCGCGCATGTCGACCACGGCAAGACGACGCTGGTGGACGAGATGCTGAAACAGGGGACCACGTTTCGCGAAAACCAGGCAATGGCCGAGCGGGCCATGGATTCGGGCGACCTTGAGCGCGAGCGCGGCATTACAATACTCGCGAAAAATACTTCGACCCAATATAACGGCGTGAAGGTCAATATTGTGGATACGCCCGGCCACGCGGATTTCGGCGGCGAGGTGGAGCGCGTTTTAAAAATGGTGAACGGCGTGCTGTTGCTGGTAGATTCGTTTGAAGGCCCCATGCCGCAGACGCGTTTTGTGCTGCAAAAGGCGCTTGAGCTCAACCATCGCGTCATCATTGTGGTGAACAAGGTAGACAGGCCGGACGCGCGTTTGAACGACGTGGGCGACGAAGTGCTGGAACTGCTTTTGGAGCTTGACGCGACCTCCGAGCAACTGGACAGCCCCATTGTGTATTGCTCGGGGCGGGAGGGCACGGCCTCGCTCGACCCGAACAAACCGGGGAAAGATTTAAAGCCGCTGTTTGACACGGTGCTTTCGTATATCCCCGCGCCGGAAGGGGATGAAAACGGCCCGTTCCAGATGCTGGTGTCCTCGATCGATTACAGCGAATACGTGGGCAGGATCGCCGTGGGGCGCATAGAGCGCGGCGAAGTGAAAACCGGGCAGGAGGTGTCGCTTTGCGATTATCATCTGGAAGAATTTTCGGACAGCGGCAAAGTGACCGCTATCTACCAGTACGACGGGCTGAAACGCGCGACGGTCGAAAGCGCGCGGGTGGGCGATATCGTCGCGTTTTCAGGGCTGGATAAAGTCAATATAGGCAATACGGTGTGCGCGCCGTATGAGTTTGACCCCATACCGTTTGTGAAGATTTCCGAGCCGACGGTGGAAATGACGTTTGCGGTGAACAACAGCCCGTTTGCGGGCCGGGAAGGTAAATACGTGACGTCCCGCCATCTGCGCGACAGGCTGATGGGCGAGCTTAGAAAGGACGTTTCCCTCGCCGTGCACGAAACGGACAGCCCGGATTCGTTCCGCGTGCTCGGAAGGGGCGAGATGCACCTCTCCATATTGATCGAAACGATGCGGCGGGAAGGTTATGAATTTATGGTGGGCGCGCCGCGTGTGTTGTATAAAACGATAGAAGGGCAAATGTGCGAGCCTATCGAGCGGCTGCTTGTGGATGTGCCCGCGGAAAGCGTGGGCGCGGTCATAGAAAAGCTGGGCAAGAGAAAGTCGGAGATGGTGCACATGAACCCGCAGGGCGACCGTATGCGCGTGGAATTTTTGATCCCCGCGCGCGGTTTGTTCGGCTACCGCGGCGAGTTTTTGACGGATACGCGGGGCGAGGGCATTATGAATACATTGTTCGACAGCTACGCGCCGTACAAAGGCGAGATAGAGCGCCGAAGCTACGGGTCGCTGATCGCGCA
>DOMW01000098.1:8746-11309 GCA_003510345.1 Clostridiales bacterium
ACGCTGTTTTTCGGCGCGGGCACGCCGGTTTACGCGGGCATGGTGGTGGGCTATTCCCCCAAAGCGGAGGACATCGTGGTGAACGTTTGCAAAAAGAAGCATGTGACGAATATCCGCGCATCGGGCAGTGACGACGCGTTACGGCTCACAACGCCCAAGCAGATGAGCCTGGAGGAGATGCTGGAGTTTTTGACGGACGACGAGCTCTTGGAGGTGACGCCCGAAAACCTCAGGATAAGGAAGCGGACGCTGGATCACCAGCTTCGGGCAAAGGAACAGAAAAAAACCGTGAAATGAGGTGATGTGCGGTGAGTAAACGGATACTGTGTTACGGCGACTCCAATACATGGGGATATGACCCGGAAAATCAGGCCGAGGGGGCGGCGTATGAGGTGCGCCTCCCTTCCGCGGCGCGTTGGACAGGCGTGTTGCAAAAGGGCCTTGGCGAAGGGTACACGGTGATAGAAGAAGCACTGAATGGGCGCACCACGATGTGGAACGACCCCGTAAAGCCGTACAGGAATGGGCTTTCTTATCTGCCGGCCTGTTTGGAATCGCACGCGCCACTCGACATAGTGATTGTGATGCTCGGCACAAACGACATGAAGCCGCGCATTTGCGGCAGGGCGTTTGACAGCGCGGAGGGCGCGGGAAAAATCGCGCAGGTTATCAGGAAAAGCGCGTGCGGGCGGGGTGGCGCCGCACCGGCTGTTTTGATCGTGTCACCTGTTTTAATTGGTTCACAAATCGGGGAATTGCCTTTTTCCGAGGAATTTGGCGGGGCGGCCGCGCATGAAGAATCGCGCAGGCTGAGAGGTTTTTTGCAAGCAAAGGCGGCGGCGAACTCGTGCGCTTTCCTGGACGCCGCGGAATACGCGGAAGCGGCTGGCGACGGTATCCATATGGACGCGGCAGGCCACGGGCGGCTGGCAAAGGCGCTCGAAGAAAAAGTGAGAGAGCTGGTACGGGCCGGGTGACGGAAAAGGGAAACAAGATGCTCAAAGCCACGGCGCTTGTGACGGGCGTAATCGTGGTGAGCAAACTCGTCGGTTTTGTGCGCGACGCTTTTCTGGCCGCGCAGTTTGGGCAGAGTCTGGAAAAAAGCGCGTACCTTGTGGCATATGACCTTGTGAACCTTTTTGCCATATTCTTTACGATGGGCATCGCTTCCACATTCATCCCCATCTATTCAAAAACGCGCATAGAGGATGGGGAAAAAAGCGCGGGCCGCTACGCCGCAAGCGTGCTTAACCTGTATATTTTACTGGCAATCCTTGTGAGCGTGCTCGGGTTTTTATTCGCGCCGCAGATATCCGGGGTGATCTACACCGGGGAAGACCCGCGCGGGCTTTCCATGATCACCGAAATGACACGTATCATGATGCCCTCGCTGATCTTCTGGGCGGTAACCGGCGTGCTTTCTAACCTGCTGAACGCGCGCAAGCATTTTGTGCCCGAGCAACTGATCGGGTTTTCCTTAAGCTTTTGCGTAATACTGGCGTGCGTGCTTAAAGGGGATATCAAAGCGGTCGCCGTCGCCACGTCCATATCGGCGGTTTTTCAGGTCGTGATACTGCTGCCGTTTTTGCGGGGCAGGTTCCGTTACCGGTTTAAGCTGGACATGAAAAGCCCGCTTTTGCGGCAGACATTTTTGCTGGCACTGCCCGCGCTTGTGAGCGTGGCGTTTGACGAACTGAACGTGATGGTGGATAATTACTTCGCGACGGGTATAGACGACGCGGCGGTTTCCGCGATAAAGGAGAGTTACCGCCTTGTGCAGGCGCTTTTGGGCATATTGGTGGTGCCCATCACCACGGTGCTTTTTTCTGAGCTTTCTGAATACGCAGCTAAAAAAGAAACCGGCAAGCTGAAGGAAACGACACGGAAAGCGATCGAGACTGTGGCGCTGATCACTTTGCCGGTTATCGCGATTTCTTTTGTGATGCGGGAAAATGTGATAGCCATGTTTTATGAGCGGGGCAATTACCACGCGGATAACACCGCGTATACCGCGCCGGTGTTCGCGTTCTATATTGTGGGCATCTTCGCGTTCGGGCTACGCAATTTTCTCACGAGGGTGTTTTATTCCGTACAAAAAACGCGCATTCCCATGATCATCGGCATTTGCTCGGTGGGGGTGAATGTGGCGCTTGATTTTGCGTTCCGGGAGGCGCTGGGCGCGCGTGGGCTCACGCTGGCCACGTCCATCGCGGGCACGGTGGGCGCGGTGTCCATGCTCGTTGTGCTGCAAAGGACGCTCGGGCGCATGGATTTTTCGCGGTCGGTGGGGCAGCTTGCGAGGATAGCCGCTTGCTTTGCCGCCTGCGCGTGTGTTGCGCTGCTCTTAAACAGCTTACTGCCGGGCATGGCGGCGGGCTTCGGGGGAAACTTTGCCCGCCTGCTCATCTGCGGCGGCGCGGGGCTTGCCGTATACGCCGCGCTGGCTTTTTTGCTGCGTGTGGAAGTTGCGGGCAGGCTGCTTCGTATTGTGAAGGGAAAGCTGGGCAGGAAGAGAAGAGAGGCGTGACGGAAAGTTGGGGTTGTTGTGCAAATATCTTGCGTT
>DOMW01000098.1:11332-11623 GCA_003510345.1 Clostridiales bacterium
GGTTCTAAAAACTCCCTTATTAGGGCATTTCTCTGAAGCTTTGGCGTTGCTTTGGGGTTCTTAGGGGCTTGCCCCTAAGCCGCCGTAGGCGGAATACTATAAATGCGCCGCAGGCTCCTTGACCCCAAAGGAATACCCGAGTCTGAATATGATGGTGAATGGAATTTGAATGCGCCCCTGCGCTGTCCATGAAACGGCAACATTTTCCACCGTGGACAGTTATGACGCTGCCGCTGGGCGTCAAGGGGGGCAGGGGGATTCGGAATTTCCACCCTTCGCCCCCCTTGACAA
>DOMW01000098.1:11697-21229 GCA_003510345.1 Clostridiales bacterium
CCCTTAAAGCCGACTAAGGTCGGTGACCTTAGTTATCTGGGGAGATTTGCGGTTCAACTTTGTAGACCAGAATACAAAACACATGAAGTTGTTTTATAGGATTGTAAGGCATGGCTTTTCACGATTGCTTGTGCCTTTGCCTTTAATGGAATCTTTAGCACCGCAGGTTCCGAGCCGCCGGAGGCATAAAAATGCGCCGCAGGCTCCGTTTCATATTTCTGCTTGTGAAATTGGAAAAAAAATGCTACTCTTGATACGAAAACTTTTCAGAGGGGGCACAGTATGGAGTTTCTAACGGAGGGGATCACCTCTATCACATGGCAGCAGGCCGTGATGTATGTGGTTGGCGCGGTTCTGATTTATCTGGCGATCAAAAAGAAGCTGGAACCGGCGCTGCTTTTACCGATGGGGTTTGGCGCGATATTGGTGAATATCCCGCTTTCGGGGGCGGTCACGCAGACGATGGAGGGGATCGGCGAAGTACCGGGCATACTCGATTGGCTGTTTGAAGTGGGCATAGAAGCGTCGGAGGCGATGCCGCTGCTGCTTTTCATAGGTATTGGCGCGATGATCGATTTTGGCCCGCTGCTGAAAAACCCCAAGCTGCTCTTTTTTGGCGCGGGTGCGCAATTTGGCATTTTCTTTACGATTATGGCGGCGACGGCTATGGGGTTTGACCTTAAGGACGGGGCTTCGATCGGCATAATCGGCGCGGCCGACGGGCCGACCTCTATACTTGTATCGCAGGTTTTAGATAGTAATTATGTGGGGCCGATCGCCATAGCGGCCTATTCGTATATGGCGCTGGTGCCCATCATCCAGCCGTTTGCCATAAAGCTGGTCACTACCAAAAAAGAACGCGCCATCAAGATGGAATACGAGGGCAAGGACATTCCGCAGATCACTAAGATATTCTTTCCCATTGTCGTTACGATGGTGGCGGGACTGGTGGCGCCGGCGTCTATCGCCCTTGTGGGCTGCCTGATGTTCGGCAACCTGATCCGCGAGTGCGGCGTGCTCGACTCCATCTCGGAAACGGCGCAGAAGGTTCTCTCCAACCTCATAACGCTTTTACTGGGCATCACCATCGCGTCTACGATGAAAGCGGCGGATTTTGTGCAGCTATCGACAGTCCTCATCATGCTCCTGGGGCTGGTGGCGTTCGTATTCGATACGATTGCCGGTGTGGGCCTTGCCAAGCTGATGAACTTGTTCAGCAAAAAGAAGATCAACCCGATGGTGGGCGCGGCGGGCATTTCGGCGTTCCCCATGTCCGCGCGCGTGGTGCAGAAAATGGGGCTTGAAGCGAACAACCAGAACCACTTGTTGATGTTCGCGGTGGGCGCGAACGTATCGGGGCAGATTGCGTCGGTGATCGCGGGCGGGGTGATACTCGGCCTTGTGCCCGGCATGATACTGTAAAAGGAGGATCGGAAAATGAATGTGAGTTTTTTGCAGTCGCTGGAGCTGATGTGGAAAGGGATGCTCTCGATCTTTGTGGTGATCGCCGTTATTTTTATTGTCACGTTTGTGATGACGAGGATAAAGCGCAAAAAGAAAGCGGATAACGAAAATGTATCGGGAAATACTGGAACATAATCATATCACGGAATATGGAACCGCGCTGCTTCCCGAAAAACTGCGGCCTTTTTCAGAGCTTTGTTATGCGGTCAGTTTTATGATACCGCTTCCTAAAACGGTGGTGGCCGGTATCGCAGATGGCCCCACACCGCTTTATTTTCATCATTACCGCACGATCAACGCTTATCTTGACAGGGTGGCGCTTGAGATCGTGCTGGCGTTTACGGCGGCGGGGCATGACGCGGTGTATATCCCCGCTTCGCAGAGCATTCCACGGGGCGGCCTTGCTGGGGAACTATCGCACAAAGCGGCGGCGTGCGCGGCGGGTTTGGGCAGCATAGGGATGAACGCGCTGTTCCTTTCCAAAACGTTCGGCCCTGCCGTGCGCCTTTCCACGGTGCTCACAGATAGGGCGCTTGCGCAAAGCGGGGCGGATTTGGATCTGTGTACACGCTGCGGGGCGTGCGTGGAAAACTGTCCTTCCGGCGCGCTTTACGGTGTGCCGTACCATGCCGGTATACGGCGCGAAGAGATGATGGACGCGAAAAAGTGCAGTGAATTCATGAAGAAGGACAGCGCCGATGTGGGCAGGGGCGCTGTGTGCGGGCGGTGCGTCGCGGCGTGCCCGCTGTGCCGGTAACGGCAAAAAGGAATGTTTTTGTTTACTTTTTCCATAATCAGGAGTATAATCTAGTCTATATGTGGTGTATTATTTCTATCTTGACCGGTATTAAGGGAGAATGAATATGAAAGAAGTTTTATCGAAGATAGCGAAGACACTGGCTCGCGCCGGTCATACTATTAAAGATAAAGTTGTTTATGGATTTTCGTTTCTTATCGCCAAGATAACAAAAAAAGGCGGAAAACCGGGTTCCCGGGGCCTATACGCGGGGCGGCAGGGCGGACGTGATTTTCCCGGCGCGCCGGTAGCGTCCGTGCGCGCGGCGTCCGTTTCGAGCAGGCAGCGGAGCATGATGAATGGCGGAAACAAAAAGTCGATTTTTGCTTTCTTTGCGCGTTTGGCAAACAAGAGGCGTTTTGCGACTGTGCTTTCAGTTGCCGCGGCGGCTGTGTTGGTGCCGGTAATCGCGGTGGCCGCGGCGGGCGGCGCGGAAACGCGGATCATAGAAGAAACTGTTCCGCCGCAATCGGCGGAATTTATCCCATCTCCCACAGTGGAACCGGCAGTGCCGGTGGTTGAGGAAACAGGTGTGTCCGTTGTTGAGGCAACCCCCGAACCAACCGCTACGCCTGAACCCGAGCCGGTGTACCTCGCGCTTGAGCCGGAATCAACCCATGCGGATGTCGCGAAATTGCAGCAGCGACTGATGGAGCTTCACTATATGGACAACGACGAGCCTACCGAGTATTACGGGCAGATGACACAGCAGGCCGTTACGTATTTCCAGCGCAAGCATGAGCTTACGATGGATGGCGCGGCAGGCCCGGTGACGCAAGACCTGCTCTTTTCCGACGCAGCAAAGCCGTATTCGGTAACGCTGGGCGCGGAAGGGGAAGACGTGGGCAATATACAGTACCGGTTGCAGGAGCTTGGCTATGAAGTGGGCGTGACCGGGTATTTTGGTGAGGACACCGCGAGTAATGTGAAGTATTTCCAGCGCATGAACGGCCTTACGGATGACGGCAGTGTGGGGCAGGATACGAAGGACATACTGTTTTCCGAGCAGGCGGAGCCTTCGGAAGAGTTCCGCAAGCAGCAGTCGTCTGCAGGTTCTTCGGGCAGCGGTAAGAAGAAGGGCTCGTCCGGCGGCGGTGGTGGCGGTGGCAGCACCTCGCATGTTGCCGACCCGGGCAACGTGGAAGCAATGATAAACGTGGCGCTCGCAATGCAGGGCGTGACATACAAGACGGGCGGCAAAGGCCCCGATTCGTTTGATTGCTCCGGCCTTGTGTACTATGCGCTCAAGGAATCCGGAAACGGCATCGGCTACATGACGTCGGGCGGCTGGGCAAGCTCGAGTTATGCCACGGTGGGCAGCATGGGCGATTTGCAGCGCGGCGACATTATCTGCTTTAGCGGCCATGTAGCGATTTATCTGGGCGACGGTATGATGGTGGACGCGTCTTCCAGTCAGGGCTGTGTTGTGGTGAGAAGCTGCACGGGCAGTTGGTCGAAGAATAACTTTAAATGCGGCAAGCGGCCGCTGTAAAATGAAAAAATAGCAGCCGGCGTCTTGATAACGGGCGTCGGCTGTTTTTGTTTACACGGAAAACTCATTTTTGCGTTGCCACGCGATATACGCCCCGCAATCCTCATCCCGCCCCAGCAGCAGTTCGCAAGCCATAAGCTGCGCCATAAGCGCACCGTCCAGCGGGTCGAGTATGGCGGCGGAAAGGCCCGCGCCCATCGCCATGGCAAGATAGGCCCTGTTAAGCAGTTCCCGCCCCGGCAGGCCAAACGAAACGTTTGAAATGCCAGCGATAAAGTGAATGCCCGGGGGGCACAGTGCCTTAAGTTCATGCAGCGCGCAAAGCGCCTTTGTCGGCGCTTCCTTATCGGCACCGGCGGCGCATACTGTAATATCCAGAAAAATTTTTTGCGGTTCTATGCCGCCTTGCAGCAAGGTATCCGCCAAACGCCTTGCATACGCCACGCGCTCGGATACGCTTTTGGGCGGCGCGCCATCCATAACCGGCAGCGCGACCACACCCGCGCCCTGCCGCTTTGCCAACGGCAGCAAAACGCTGAGCTTCCTTTGTTCGAGCGTAACGGAATTGATCAGGGAATCTTTAAGCTCGATTTCCCCATAAACCCGCTCGATCAGGCGTTCATCCGGCGAATCCACCGAGATGCCGCAATTACAAGCGGAAAGCGCGGCGGTTATCGCCCATTTCATTGTTTCATAGGGGTTTTCCGCGGTAGATGTGTTGATATCAAGATACGGCGCGCCCGCCCTCGTCTGGTTTGCCGCAAGCAGTTTCAGCGCCTCGGCATCCCGCGCATCCATCATCTTTCTGATTTCCGGCGTGGAACTGTTCAGTTTTTCTCCGACCACAATCATTCTTTTGGCAGGTTCTCTTCCAGAAATTTGCCGAGCGTCCGGGCGCTTTCTGGTTTCCCCCACATTTCCTGCGCCCGCCGCATTTCTTCCGTTTTGTGGTTGTTGTATTTCATTTGCATGATCACTTCGCTAACCGGCTGGTATTTGTTGGCATGCAGCGCCAGAGAATTGTTGATCAAAAAAGCCAGGTTCACAAACTCCACGCCCGGCATGGGTTTATCAAGGAGCAGCGGCTTCTTTTTGGCAATCGCCTCCGAAGTGGAAAGCCCGCCCGGCTTGGTGACAAACACATCGCATGCGTCCATGTATTCATCCAGATTCTCCACAAACCGCAGGGCATGCACCGCGTTTTTGTACGGCGTGTTCGCCACCTGTTCATAAAGCCGTTTGTTGGTGCCGCATGCCGCCACGATCTGGATATCTTCCACCTGGTCGATTTCCTTAAGCGTAGTCGTCATCCCGGCAAACCCCATGCCGCCGGATGAAATGAGCACGGTAAACACTTCCGGCAAAAGCCCCAGCCTGCGCTTGGCTTGCTCGCTGTCCGCCGAGCGCGCGTATTTTTCATCCACAGGGATACCGATGGGCAATATTTTCCCGCACGGTATGCCGCGTTTTTCCATCGCGGGTATCATAAGCTCGTTTGGGCACACAAAATAATCCATCGCGGTGTATTCCCAAAAAGGGTGCAACGAATAATCCGTTACGATACCTACTGTTTTAATATGACCCGGCAGCATACCGGCGTCTTTTAAAAGGGAGATCAGCATAGCTGTCATCACAATGGAACAAACGATGACGTCCGGCTGCTTCTCATCGATGTATTTCTGCATTTTTGTTTTGTTGATATCCGCAAACAACCACGGGAAATACATTTTCATATCCGAGCGACCATTATATTTTTCAGCCGCCGAGTAAATATTCGCGTTTAGTGTGGGCCATATACGGCCCATCAGGGTATAGCCTTTGTCAAACGCGACGCCGATCGCACGGTTCAAAAACTTGTAGGTATCAAGTATTTCGCATTCGTGCCCGTTTTTCTCCATCGTCTTTTTCAATGCCTGGCTGGCGGCGTTGTGCCCCTGCCCCACTGTCATACTTAAAATTAAGACCTTCATAAGAATGACTCCTCATCCCTCATATCCACCCCCGTTACCAAATAGTGTATCATTCTTTTTTTCTGTTTTCAACAACCAGATTATTCCACATGTACAGCCATTGGGACGTAGCCGTTTTGCGTGTATCAAGAGTTTTAGTATCATTAGCGGCGCAGATTATGTCGCGCCGGGCAGTACAAACTTCTTAAATTTATTGTTAGATCCTTTCCCGCGCTGCACGCGGGAAAGGTGATGGTGGCCGCCCGTCACGCGCGCCGAACGGGGAGAAATAGAGGAAGTGGAGAGACGCCCGGCGGGATGCGCACATCAAATGGCACTCCGCCGTGATTGAAACAGGGAAATCCATGCGCTCCAGCCCGCGCGCGCGTTGACATTCACCCGCAAACAGTGTAAAATCATATCATTGTTTTGACAGCAAACCGGCCAATGAAACGGTTAGTGTAACACAGCGAACGGTGTAAGCCGGATGATCGATGTGCATACAGGATAACGCGCTCTTAGCATATCTCCCGGTGTACCTTGAAATCCTTTCCGCCAGAGAGCTTCCGGTATTTCTTAGGTCTTTGTTTCGTACTGCGGCACAAAACCTATAGTGTTCTTAAATCTCCAGATTCCAGATTAAGGAAGCAAACGGAAAGGAAATAGTAAAATGGCGGATGAGAATAACAAGTTCCCGGAAGCGGGGCACGCAACCCGGGACGAGGAGCAGGGCACGGGCATACCGGGCGGCACGAATGGTTATGCCGCAAGCACGGCCGCAATGGGCATAACGCCCGCACGCGATGCGGAAACACGCCTTGCGCATATCGAAGAACTCTTGCAGCAGCAACTGGTGCAAAATACAAGGCAGTTAAGAAACACCCGCGCGCGCACGATAGCCGTCATCGCAATGGCCGTGTTTTTCGTGGTGGCCGCTGTGTTTATCACGCTGTCGTTCCGGCGCGTTACCGAGGGCGTCCCCCGGTTGATCGACGACCTCGACCAAACCGTTACACGGGCAGGTGATGATATGGACGAAGCGTTGGCCACCATCGAAAGGATAGACCTTATGGGCATAAATAAGGTGATCGGCGATGTGGGGAAAATAAATTTTGAAGCGCTCAATACAAGCATACAAGGGCTGGCGGAAGCGGTTGAGAATTTCCGCGCGTTTACAGAATTGCTTCGCAACCCATTCGGCTTGGGCGGGTAACCTAATCGTATACGAAAAGCCGATGTTTGAGGGAAAGGATTGCAGGGTTCATGACATCAACAGCAACAGAGAGTAACCCGCTTGCCACAAAACCTGTTGGCAGGCTGATTGTTTCATACGCTATTCCCAGCATTATCGCAATGCTGGTCAGTTCGCTGTACAATATTGTTGACCAGGTTTTCATTGGTTATGGTGTGGGTTATCTTGGCAATGCCGCCACCACGGTCGCCTTTCCCGTCATCACAGTCGGGCTTGCCATCGCGCTGCTTTTCGGCAATGGCTGCGCCGCTTATATCAGCTTGAAGCTGGGAGAACGGGATATCAAGGACATGAACGCCGGCCTCGGGAGCACCGTCACGGTGCTTGTGATCATCGGCGTCGTTTTTATGGCGGTGGGCCTTGTTTTTCTTAGGCCGCTGCTTAATGTGCTGGGCGCGACAGAAAACATCATGGAGTATTCCCGGCAATATGTATCGGTGATACTCATCGGCCAGCCTTTCGTGATCGTCACCATCGGGCTTTCCAATGTGATCCGCGCGGATGGCAGCCCAAAATATTCCATGGCTTGCATGCTTGTCGGGGCGATTTTAAACACAATACTCGACCCCATCTTTATATTTGTGTTTGACATGGGCGTGCTGGGCGCGGCGATTGCCACGGTAATCTCACAGATTGTTTCGTTTGTTATAGCGGTGCTCTATTTCACGAGAAAAATGACGAAAAACGTACATTTTGAACGGCAGAATATAAAACCCCGCGCCAATTTGCTCAAAAGGATTGCCGCGCTGGGTTTTTCCAGCTTCACCACGCAGATCGCCTTTGCCATCGTCAACATCATATTAAACAACGCGCTCCGGCATTATGGCGCGCTCTCCCCTTACGGCAGCGATATCCCGCTTTCCGCGATGGGCATCGTGATAAAGGTGGGCGGTATCATGATCTCCATTCTCATCGGCATTGCCATCGGCGCACAGCCCATTTTGGGTTACAACTACGGCGCGCGGCACTACCTCCGGGTAAGAAAGACCTACGCGCTCGCCGCGCTTTCCGCCACTATCGTTTCGGTCGGCGTATGGCTGGTCTTCATGTTTTTCCCCGAGGAAATTATCCGCAGTTTTGGCGACAACTCACCGCAATTCGTCGAGTTTGGCGCGCTCTGCTTCCGCATATTCCAGGGGGCTATGTTTGTGGCCGGGATGCAGGTTATCTCCTCTAATTATTTCCAGGCAACCGGGCATCCGGTAAAGGCGACGTTCCTTTCCATGTCGCGGCAGATACTGTTGTTGATCCCGCTTATCTTTATTTTAGGCGCAGCTTACGGCATCATCGGCGTACTCTATTCCAGTTTTGTCGCAGACTTTATAGCGGTCGCACTCACCACCTGTTTCATTATCCCGGAAATGCGCCGCCTCTCCCGGCTTGCCAAAGAGCAAAGCCTTGCCGTTGCCTAATACATACTATATCTCGCTTGTTATTGTGGGGGTAAAATAAAATGCAGGTAATCATGGAATCGGGGTTTGATGTCGTGTATCTGGTTTTGGTTATCACACTTGGGTTTTTAACGATCCGGCTTGCCCGGGGGAAAAAGCAATTCCTGTATTTTGGCGGGGCGGCGATCCTCCTTGGCGCGGGAGACGCCTTTCACCTGATTCCGCGCATGTGGGCGCTCATTACGGCGGGCGTGACAAACCTGCCGCAGCAAGCGGCGGCCCTCGGTGTGGGTAAGCTCGTAACCTCCATCACCATGACTGTTTTCTACTTGATACTGTATCACGTTTTAAAAGAACGCTATCAATTTAACAATAAACGAGTCAGCAGGGTAATTTATCTGCTTGCGGCGGCGCGCATCGCGCTTTGCCTGTTCCCCCAAAACGAGTGGCTTTCCCCGGACGCGCCGCTTTCCTTCGGCATATACCGCAACATTCCTTTTGTGATACTGGGCGTTCTCATCATCGCGCTGTTCTATGCGCAGGCTAAACTGCACAAGGACCGGCCGTTCCGCTTCATGTGGCTTGTCATTACGCTGAGCTTCGCATTTTACATCCCCGTCGTGCTGTTCGCGGACAGTATGCCGATGATCGGCATGTTGATGATCCCCAAAACCATCGCGTATATCTGGATCGTAGTGATGGGTTTTCGCGCGGCGAGGAAGCAGGCGGCACCTGTTGCTTAACAGATAAGAGAGCGGGAAGATTCGGAATTTCTCCTCATGCTTGGCACAGGCTTGACAATGCACCATAATACTGTATAATAAAACGGGTGTAAAGGTGTTTAGTTTTACACCTGTTTTTATGGAAAGGGCACGGCTCATGAAAAGCGAAAAAGACTTGAACCTGCCGCTGTATTATGACTTGTATGGCAGCTTTTTGACAGAAAAGCAGGCGAAAGTGTTTGAGCTGTATTATAACGACGACCTGTCCCTTGCGGAGATTGCGCGGGAAATGGCGATTTCCAGACAGGGTGTGATGGATACGGTGAAGCGGTCCAGGAATAAACTCTACGGCATGGAAGAAAAACTGGGGCTTGTGAAGAAGGAACTGGAGAAATAGAATGGCGTTTGAAGGAATCGCGGAAAAACTACAAAATGTTTTTAAAAAACTGACATCTCGCGGCAAGCT
>DOMW01000098.1:21254-27843 GCA_003510345.1 Clostridiales bacterium
TTTGTCGTGGTGAAAAAATTCATCAAAGAGCTTTCGGAAAAAGCGGTGGGCGAAAGCATACTCGAAAGCTTAACGCCTGGGCAGCAGGTCGTGAAACTGGTGCGTGACGAGCTGACGCAGCTTTTAGGCGGCACGCAGGCGGAAGTGAAAAGCGGCAACCCTACCGTTATATTGATGATGGGGTTGCAGGGCGCGGGCAAAACGACATTTTGCGCTAAACTTGCCGGTTATTACAAAAAGCAGGGCCGAAACCCGCTTTTGGTGGCGTGCGATATCTACCGCCCGGCGGCGATCAAGCAGCTTCATGTGGTGGGCGAACAGGTTCATGTGGATGTGTTTGACGAGGGGCAGGAAAACCCTTCGAAAATCTACAAGGACGCGCGCCTGTACGCTACGAAAAACGCCAATGATATTATCATCGTGGATACCGCGGGCAGGCTGCATATAGACGACGAAATGATGGGCGAGCTGAAAAAGCTGAAGGAAACGGCGAACCCTACCGAGACACTGCTTGTGCTGGACGCGATGACCGGGCAGGACGCGGTGAATGCCGCATCCACGTTTCATGAAAATATTGGGATCGACGGGGTAATATTAACAAAGATTGACGGCGATACGCGCGGCGGCGCGGCGATGTCTGTGCGCGCGGTGACGGGCAAGCCCATTAAGTTTGTGGGCACGGGCGAAAAGCTTGATAATATCGAGCCGTTTTATCCGGACAGGATGGCGTCGCGTATACTCGGCATGGGCGATGTGCTTACACTGATCGAAAAGGCGGAAAACGCTTTTGAAGAAAAGAAACAGCTTGAGCTGCAGCAAAAAATCACAAAAGACCAGCTGACACTGGAAGATTTCTTAGACCAGCTCGAGCAGTTCAAGGATATGGGTTCCATGAGCGACATACTGGCCATGATGCCGGGCGGAAACAAGCTTTCCAATTTGCAGGTAGATGAAAAACAAATGGAGCGCACAAAGGCGATCGTTCTTTCCATGACGCGGGAGGAACGCCGCAACCCGGGCGTCATCAACGGGTCGCGCAGAAAGCGTATCGCGGCGGGCAGCGGCACGCAAATACAGGACGTAAACCGGCTGCTGAACCAATTTGAACAGATGCGCAAGATGCTTCGGCAGTTTACGGGAAAAGGTGGCAAAAAACGCCGTGGATTGTTTAAAATGCCATTTTAATGTGGTGTCATACATATATTAATGAATAAACAAAACATATATTAAGTGGAGGTTTCAAATGGCAGTAAAAATCAGGTTAAAGAGAATGGGCAGCAAGAAAAATCCTTTTTACAGGTTGGTAGTGGCGGATGAGCGCGCGCCGCGGGATGGCAGGCATATCGAGCAGCTTGGGTTTTATAACCCGCTGACGAAAGAACTGAAACTGGATACCGAAAAGGCGCAGGCGTGGATCGGAAATGGCGCGCAGCCTACGGAAACGGCGCGTGCGTTGCTTAAGAAGAGCGGTGTGCTGAAGCAGGACGCGCAGCCCGAAAAGCAGCTGACGGCCAAAGAAAAAGCGGAAGAGAAAGCGCCCGCTAAAGCCGCTGAAACAGTAGAAGAAGCTGTCGCGCCGGAAGAAGGGGAGCAAGCCGCCGCTTCTGAGCCGGAAGCGGAATAATCGTACCTGGGTATCCACTGATTAAATAGCGCGACCAACTTTGCGGCCTATGTTCTCAATCTTGGCATTTTCAGAACCTGTTGCTGGCACTGCTGGCAGCGGAACCTGAAAACGCCAATCAGAATAGTCTCGCAAATCTGACCACGGTTTAATCAGCGGTTTACCTGGCTAAAAGCGAGGGAGATAACATGCGGGAATTAGTTGAATTTATGGCGAAAAGCCTTGTGGATCAGCCGGAAGCGGTGAAAGTCGTGGAGCGCGAGGAAGATAACGCGTTTGTCATCGAAATCACTGTATCGCCCGACGATATGGGCAAGGTGATCGGCAAACAGGGAAGGATCGCAAAGGCGATCCGCACTGTTGTGAAAGCGGCGAGCGTGAAATCGCCCAAGAAGTATATTGTTGAAATAGTATGACGGAGTATTTTGAACTGGGGAAGATCGTAAAACCGCAGGGGATCCGGGGTGAGGTGAAGGTGGAAGCCTATACGGACGATCTGGGGAGGTTTTGCGGTCTTGATTTTGTGTTTTTCAAAGAGGGGGGCGGCTATGTGAAACATGCGCTGGCTGGCGCGCGTGTGGACGCAAAGGCCGCTTATCTTCAGTTTGACGGGGTGGCCGACAGGGATGCGGCCGAGGCGCTGCGCGGCACAACGATCTATATCGACAGGGAAAACGCGGCAAAACTGCCGCCAGGAGCTTACTACATCAGTGACTTACTGGGCATGGCAGTTTTGGATGACGGGGGAAATGAACTGGGTTCATTAAAAGATATTATCCAAACGGGCAGTAAAGATGTGTATGTGGTTTCGCTGATAAACGGCGGAACATTGCTATTTCCTTCTGTGGAAGGGATTTATCAAAAACGGGATGTGCAGGCGGGCGTAATGGTCTTGAACAGAGAAAAACTTTCCGAGGTGGCGGTGTATGACGTTTAATTGCCTGACAGTTTTTCCGGAAATGTTTGCCGGTTTTACGACCAGCCTGTGCGGTAAAGCGGCAGCGCGCGGGCTCCTTTCAGTGAATTTGTACGATATCCGCGGCTACACGACGGATAAACACAGGCGGGTGGATGATTACCCGTTTGGCGGGGGCGCGGGCATGTTGATGACGCCGCAGCCCATCTTCGATTGTTTTGCCGATGTTTTGCAAAAGAACACAGGTAAGCGCGTGCGAAATATTTACCTTAGCCCGGCGGGAAGTGTGCTTACCCAGCAAACAGCAAAGCGGTTGTACGAAGAGTATGATGTGTTGAACCTTTTATGCGGGCATTACGAGGGGGTAGACCAGCGGGCGCTGGATGTTTATATCGATGAAGAGCTTTCGGTTGGCGACTATGTGCTGACCGGCGGGGAGCTGCCTGCTATGGTGCTGATGGACTGTGTGATGCGCTATATTCCGGGTGTGCTGTCTAATGAAGATTCTGCGAAAACGGAAAGTTTTGGCGATGGGCTGCTGGAATACCCGCAGTATACAAGGCCACAGGAGTTTCGGGGCATGGTTGTGCCGGAAGTACTTGTATCCGGGCACCACAAAAATATTGAGGAATGGCAAAGGCGGCAGTCGCTGAAAAAAACGTGGACAGTCCGGCCGGACTTGATCGATAAGGCGGAGCTGACGGAGCAGGACAGACAATACTTGCGCACTTTGCATAAAGAAGAGGAATCGCATGACGCGTGAACCGCGATCAACTCAGAATAAGCACGAATTCATGTTGCAATTATTACAATTAGTATAGAAATACATTATTCTGCATATACTGCGTTAAATCTCAATAATTTTAGGTACAACACCGGCGGGGCTTATCACCAGTAGGGCAACGCTGAGCGGCCCGCGTCCGTTTTCGCCCGCGCTTCCGGGGTTTATAAGCCAGATCCCATCAGTGTATTCGGTGCAGGCTATATGCGTGTGCCCGAATAAAATGGCCTTTGCGCCACGCTCGGCGGCATAATAAAGCAGCCTGTCGTAAGAAAATTTTGCCTTCAGCAAATGCCCGTGTGTCAGTATGATTTTGTTGCCCTGCAAGGTGATTTCTTCAAATTCCGGGTCGGGTGAATTGAAATCACAGTTCCCTTTTACGTTTAAGACGGCCGTGTTTGGCATGTGCCGCGCGAGGTAATAGGCGTCCTGCACATAATCGCCTAGATGGAATAAGTGCGGCACGTCGGCGTAATCCCGCGCGATTTTCTTTAAGCTGCTTTTGTTCCCATGGGAATCACTTACGACCAACGCTCTCATAGTTTTAGCGGCTCAATTCATCCACAAGGCGGGATAGTGCGCGGGCACGGTGGCTTATTTTATTTTTGTCGCCTTGCGGCAACTCCGCGAAAGACTGTCTGTATTCATCGCTGTAAAAGAGCGGGTCGTACCCAAAGCCGTTCTCGCCGCGCGGCGCGTCAAGTATGGTTCCCTCCACAAAATCCTCCACAAACAGCTTTTCTTTGCCATTGTTTGCGAGCACGAGCGCGCACACAAAGCGGGCTTTTTTATTGCTTTGCTCGCGCATAAGGTCAAGCAGCTTTTGATTGTTTTGCTCGTCAGTGGCGCATTCCCCGGAAAACCGCGCGGAATAGACGCCGGGGGCGCCTTGAAGCGCGTCTACGCACAACCCCGAATCGTCGGCGAGTACATCACCGCTTGTCAGCTTGCTGATCTCAATTGCTTTCTTGCGGGCGTTTTGGTGAAATGTTTCACCATCTTCCGCAATATCAACACAAATATCTGCATCTTTTAACGATATAATTTCATCATAAACCCCGCTCAGCATTGCTTTGAATTCTTTTATCTTTCCCTGGTTATTGGAAGCGATGATCAATTTTTTCATAGTCAGATAGCCTCGTAAATAGTATTTTGTATTGAATATAGTAACATACTTTTGCAGGCCGCACAAACAATATGGTATACTGACAGAATCAAAATGCTTACACTGCGCGCCGCTTTTTTGCGGGCGCGGCAGGGAAAAGGAAAAGACGGCTGTGACATTGGATGGACTGTCGCTGCGTGTGGCGGTGAACGAACTAAAAGAAAAAATCACAAACGCGAAAGTGCAGAAGGTTTTGATGCCCGCGAAGGAAGAGATCGTATTGCAGCTTTATTCGGCGGCGGCGGGGACATCGCGCCTGTGCATCTCGGCGGATGCGGGGGATTGCGCGGTATACCTTACGGAGACGGCGAAGAAAAACCCTAAAACAGCGCCGTCTTTTTGCATGTTTTTGCGGAAGCACCTCATGGGGGCCGTGATCACCGATATCGCGCAGGCGGGCTTAAACCGTGTCGTCACCATTGCGTTTTCCGCGCGGGACGAGTTGATGCGTACCGTAGAGTTGAAATTGATCGTGGAGATCATGGGAAAGTATTCAAACATCATACTATGCGACGGTAGCGGAAAGATATTAGACAGCATACGCCGGGTGTCGGCGGATATCAGCAGTATGCGCGTCATTTTGCCGGGGTTGCCGTACACTGACCCGCCGCAGCAGAAATTTGATCCGCTGGCGCTTTCGCAGATGTCACTTTCAGAGGCGCTGACATCCAGGCACGATACGCGCGTTGTGTCACATATCACCTCGGTGCTGGATGGTATTTCCATGCAGACGGCGACTGAGATATTGTTCCGGGCGGGTGTTGCAGGCGAATCGACAGCCGCGCTCACGGAAAAACAGGTGCGGCATATCGCGGCGGTTATGCAAGAATTTTTACGGGAAGCGATTGCGCATCCCGCGCCGTGTGTGCAGCACAATGCCGACGGGCTGCCTGTGTTTTTCTCATGTGTGCCCTATGAGACTTACCCAAAAGAAGCGCGAAAGTCTTTCGGAACATGCAACGCAATGCTGGATTATTACTATTCCCGCCGCGCGGAGCTGTTCCGGCTGGCGCAGCAAAGGGACGCGCTTGTAAAGAATGCCGCGAAGATGTTGGCGCGAGTAGAGAAGAAAATACGCATCTACCAGGGAAGCCTTGAGGATGTGGTGCGCGCGGAGAAATTCAGGAAACGGGCGGATTACATCACCGCAAACCTGTACCGGCTGAAAAAGGGTATGAAAAGCTTTGAGACAACGGATTATGAGACGGGCAGGCAGGTTATCGTGGAGCTGGATGTTTCTATGACGCCGCAGGAGCAGGCGCAGAAATACTATAAAAAAGTGGCGAAATATAAGCGCGCCGCCGCGATGAACGGCGAGAAACTGAAAGACGCGCTGGAGGAACAGGAGTTTTTGCTGGGCGTGCTGCACTACGCGGAGAATGCGGATTCTGCCACTGATATTGCGGATATTAAAGCCAGCCTTATTAAAGCGGGCTACCTTTCGCCGCCGCCAAAAGGGAAGAAAGAGCCGGAGGAAGACTCGCAGCCAAGGCGCTATGTATCGGATTCGGGGTACGAGATATTGGTGGGCCGAAATGACAGGCAAAACGACATACTCACGATGCGGCGGGCCGCAAAAGATGATATTTGGTTTCACGCGCAGAAAATACCTGGGTCCCATGTGTTGCTTTTGACCGGCGGCAAAGCGCTCGGTGAAATTGACGACGATACGATTGTATACGCGGCGACCCTTGCGGCAAAGCATTCGCGCGCGAGGCTTTCCGGCAAGACGCCGGTGGATTATACACAGCGCAAAAACATAAAGAAACCCCCGAACGCGCGGCCGGGGAAAGTGATTTATGATGAGTATTTTACGGTGTATGTGGACGCGGGTAAAGAGTAAGTAGTGAAACGTATCTGACGGTTATAGAGCCTTGTAACCGTTGGTCAATGCAGGGTGTGCGTTTTTTTGGCCTTATTGCGGGCGGTGGTTCAGCAAGGTTTGTTTATGTCCTGAGTAGGAAAACGGGATTTGAACTCGCCCCTGCGCTACTGATGAAATGAAAGCATTTTCCACCGCGGGTAGTTATGACGCTGCCACTAGGCGTCAAGGGGGGCAGGGGGGGTTCGGAATTTCCACCCTTCGCCCCCCTTGACAATCCC
>DOMW01000067.1:0-664 GCA_003510345.1 Clostridiales bacterium
GGATTTGATTCCTTAAATGAATCCGAAAGCGCCTTAACCAGTTCGCCTATATTAATAAGCGTCATACATACCGCTCGCTTGGTCCTTTCATCTTTTGCGAACGTATCATACTCGATTCCGTCAACGAGTTCAGTGATAATACGAATTTCATCCAGTATTTTCACAATGACTTGCCGGTCCCTATTCTCCATAAACAGACACCGCCTTGTCAATATCAAGAAGCGAATTCTCCGGCAGAGGATGGTGGATAACATCTACGGGCACATGGAGCTCGTCCTCCAGCCGGTTTTTTAGATCTGAGAGCATGAGGAGTGAAACGCCGGGCGTGGTGAATTCCACTAAAACATCTAAGTCGCTGTTTTCGGTCTGCCGCCCGGTGGCATAGGATCCGAAATACATAATCTTCTTTAGCGGATACAACGGCGCGACTAGATTGATCTTTTCCTTAATAAGCTCGTGGGTAAGCATAATTACACCCCCTGTTGCATGAAATAGTATATCATAATTCTATTGTAATATCAAACAGAATAAAAGGGCAGCCTCTCTGTAGCTTTAATCAGAGAGGCTGCTCTTATTACCGCTATACCCGTTTTGATATTAGCGATTCCACTATTCGCTCCTTTGATAATTCACTCGTGCGGTAAATCTCGCTGCAAAACGGCTT
>DOMW01000067.1:828-3470 GCA_003510345.1 Clostridiales bacterium
GTGCCGCCATCAAGGAAGGTCTCCGCGGCCGCCATCACAGCATCCGTGCCGTACTGCCCGGGGATAAACAGATCGGTCTTGTACTTGCCCTCATCCGAGAAATGGATCAGAGCAAACTTCCGGCTACTTGCCATTGCCGCGTCGAGCAGCGCCAGCGCCACGGCCTTCCCCCACGGCGCGTCGGTCTCCGTTGAACCTGACTCATCGAGACACATTATTATATCACCGCAGCCCTTGAAAACCGGCTCACGCCGCCTGTACTGCTGCAAGCCCTTGTCCTGATACTTCCTGACGAACAGCGGCATTGCGGCAGGAACGGCGAGCATGGCAAACTCCGAGGTAATGACATTTTGCAGATCGCTCCCCAGCTCCAGCGAGTAGGTTTCACCGCGCCCGTAGGCGTAGCCGTTTTTACGCGCCTTTGCCGCAATTTCCTTAAAGCGGCCAAGATACTTCGTTACTTCCTTTAGGACTGAACTGTTGCGGATTCTCCCGACGATTTCGCGGTTTAGCTTCATCTGCTCGGGGCTCGATCCGCTGTCGCCCTGCCCCCAAGCGGCGAGTGCCTGCGCGGTTTCCTCGGCCTTGTCTTTCGCGGCTCCTATCGCCTGCGCTATGACGCCGCCGATAGCTTCGCGGTTTTTCATAAGATTATCCTGAATCTGTCCGCTGACGGCATCGACCTGTCGGGCCTTACCGGCCGCCGCGTTCGCCTTGTCCAAAATCTGCCGATCAAGCTCCGGGCCTGCTCCCTGCTGCTCACGTTTTTGGAGTAGATCGTTAAGCGCCTGAGACAGCGCCTCCTCCTGCTTTGCGAGCTTTTCCAGTGTGTTAAGCGCGCCCTTGTCGCCGCCGGCCTCTTTCAGAAGATCATCAAGGCCGTCCGAGACGCCGCGCACAAACTCAGAGGCGGCGTCATAGGCGGGGAGCTGCCGCCCCTCGCAGACAGATTTAATGGTGGGGTAGTCATCGCCGTTCATAACGCTGTCCAGAATATGGCTGTTGAACTGCTTCGCCGTATCCGACAGCTCGCTTTCATCGTTGCGACGGACGCTCAGGGAATAGAAGCCCTGATAGACGTCGCGGGAAAGAGCCGGGAAGGTGGACAGCTTCGGAGAGCATATATCCTCGATTTCGTCCATGTTGGCGTCGCCGGCGCGCAGGCCGGAGTATATCTTATCCTCCAGCCGCGTGGATTTAAGTACCCGGTCGGTCGCCGGCGCCGGTTTTACCCGGCGCGCGGCGAGGGCCGATCCAAGCACATCTTCGATGCTCTTGAAAAATGTGTTTCTCATAGCTTGTCCTCCAGAGTGTACTCCGGCAGCAGAACGCCGTTTATCGAGAAGAAATACGAAAGAGTTTCCGGCACAGGCGGATATTCCTCAGTGAAGAATTCCGCATAAGCCTTTTTCCGCCCTTCCGCGTACTCCCTGGCCCCGGCTTCTGAGGGGATGTTTTTCTTGCGGCCGGCGTGAACGGTTTCGCCTGAGTTTTTGCCGTAGATATAATGGAAGGTCGCTAAACTCGGCAGCATATTGGCAGTAACCGCCCACCTGACGTCCCATGCTTGCGGGTCCGCAGTATCCGCCGGAGGCGTAATAACGATCTTCATTTTATAGACCGTGTTGCTGATTTCCTGTATCTCAGTCGTACCTTCCGCAGAGCAAACCCATGTGTTGCCGGTGTGTGAGGGGCGCTGCGCCTCAGCGATTTCTATTGCTTCGCTGAACAACCGCGTCGAAACAGCGGCCTTATCCCATATGCCGCTATACTCAGCGATCTGATGCGCAAGCTCTTTTTCGGTCTGCGCCCTATGCTCGTACTGCTCCCGCAGCCATTCAATATCAGACAATGAGAGCGTTCTCAGCAGTTTCAGATACGGATCGTATAATCCGGTGCTGACGAACTTCTTTAACTTCAGACTGTAGCCGGTTATATGCTGGATGCGGACGTTAAAGTCACGCTCGCGCAGCTCAAAGCTCTCACGCAGATAACGGTCATACAGCCAGTTCATTCCGGCTTCCCGATCCTCTTCATGCAGCAGCGCGATTACCGCCATGTCAGTTTCCGCCGAGAGCGTTTCTTCTCCGCGCGCGGCATTCTCGGCAATGCGTGTCATAAAGTCATCAAAGGACCCTATGCTCTCTGCGACGCCGCCGACACAAATCTGCTTGCCGCATTTTCTGCATTTACCGAGTGTACACAGCACAACGGGCTCCGTGCTTATCGTATCGAGTGTGCCGTATGTAAGTACCGTCCTCGCGTCCGTGAAGCTTTCACTGAAATGCGGTGTCCATTCCTCCGGCTTCGCCCAATCGACGCACCCGCAGATATCTGTGCAGTGTGGCGTTGATTGACTACAATTATTCGTGTTCATAAGCAATTCCTTTCAATTCACCGGCCCGGGTATCATCCCAGAGCGACAATATGGCGCTCCGCTGAAACTCGTTCATCTGCGGATATGCCAAGCCGAATTTGTCCCTGATAGCTTCCATGTGCGTTTCCGCCGGAATGTGCAGACTGTCAAGGAAGGCAATCTGCTCGGAATACTTATCAAGGTCTTTCTTGAGATTACACTCATATTCCTCTACCTTTGCGAGCAGGAATTCTTTTACATTGCGCCTGCATGTTAGGCCGCTCTG
>DOMW01000067.1:3533-3824 GCA_003510345.1 Clostridiales bacterium
CAGCGTCATGGTGTGACCGCCGTGGCACTCCCCGCAGACGATGTGTCCGCTTATGACTTGTTTCCCGCATTTACAACAGGTTTTCATATGTGTGTCACTCCTTTTTACGCCACATGCAGATTAGCGATATTACGCAGGCTCATAGGGTAAAATGTCTTCGTTGCGCGCGGCTTGAACAAAGCAAATCCGCCGTTGCTGAGCTGCCGCAGCGTACCCATAATAGGACGCCCGACACTATCGGAGAAGCGAACCTTTTTATCGCGCATGGCGCCGAGAAGATCCGTCTCCAAC
>DOMW01000184.1 GCA_003510345.1 Clostridiales bacterium
TATGGGTTCGGGCGGCGCGCCTTACGGCGTTTGCCCTCGCCTCATACCCCAGGGTACCTTCTCTTGCCCCTGTGGGGCAATTCACCTTGTACGCAGCGGGTGCTGCACTCGCTGCATCGCCCATCGGGGCGCACTCGTTTCGCACCCCCCCAGAGGAATACCCAAAAGCAAACGCAAGATCCTTGCACAGTAAAATACGGGTTCGCATTTAGACGGACATGCTTAAATGCCAGAGATACAAACCCTCTTCATTCAGCGCTTACCTAGGCGCGCCGCGTCAGCGCATACTGTTTGGGCGTGACCCCCACAATCCTTTTAAACACGCGGATAAAATACGACAAGTCGGAAAACCCGCATTCATACGTCAGCTCCGTCATGCTTTGCCACCCGGAAAGTATGCGGTAACAGGCGGCCTCGATGCGGCGGCGGTTTAAATATTCGATGGGCGTATATTGGGTCATCTGTTTAAAAAAATGACAAAAATACTTGGGGCTCATCTGCGCGGCGCGCGCAAGCTGCTCAAGCGTGATGGGCGAAGCGTACTCTTGCTCGATCAGCGAGAGCGCGCTTTTCAACCGGTTCAGCCGCGCCTGGCCGTCCGCGGGGGACGTGTTTCTCTTATAGCATCGGCGCCGGACGATCACGCTGAATAGCTGGTACAGCAACCCCTGCACATTGAGCTCAAAGCCGGGTTCCTGCCCGGAAAGCGCGTCTTGCAGCTTTTGCATGATGCCGGCCAGTTCGCTGTTCCCCCCCGGCAGGCGCGTGGATACCGTGATATCCCCGCTTACCACGGAAGCCAGTATCTTGTTGCCGCCGGTCATCTGGCTTAAGTCAAACACCACGCAGGCATACACACACCGTTCATCTTGCGGAATGCCCGCGTGAAAAAGGCCGCTGCCCACGAACAGCGTATCGCCCGCGCGCGCCTGCCCGCTCTCCGCGCCGATGTCAAACGAAAACCCGCCCTTTACTATATGAATAATTTCATATTCCTTATGCCAGTGCGTCGGCATACGGAACCGCGGGTGATGGGCGTCTAAATAATAGAATTCTATCGGGAAATCAAAGCTGCCGCGCGCAACTTTTTCCTGATACTCCAATACTCCCATAGCAGCCTCCAAACTGAAAATAATACTACTTTTTTAGTATTATAATACAGGCAATCGCTTAAAAACAATACTATACTATGGATTGTCGGAAGTTTTTACTATTTCCCCGAATAATAAATGGAACAATTGAATGGAGGTATACACATGGCAAAGAGCAGACTGATAGGCGATTATCCCGTGATTGGCATCCGTCCTACCATCGATGGGAGGCGCGGGCCGCTCAAAGTGCGCGAGAGCCTGGAAGACCAGACGATGAACATGGCGAAGGCGGCGAAAAAACTGTTTGAGGACAATTTGCGTTATTCAAACGGCGAACCCGTGAAGGTCGTCGTTGCGGATACGACGATCGGCCGGGTAGCGGAGACGGCGGCGTGCGCGGATAAGTTCAAAAAAGCGGGCGTGGATATCACGCTCACCGTAACCCCGTGCTGGTGCTATGGCAGCGAAACGATGGATATGGACCCGCTGACTATAAAGGGCGTGTGGGGCTTCAACGGCACGGAACGCCCGGGCGCGGTGTACCTTGCGGCGGTGCTGGCCAGCCACGCGCAAAAAGGCCTGCCCGCATTCGGCATTTACGGGCGCGACGTACAGGGCATAGACGAAGCGGATAAAATCCCGGCGGATGTGAAAGAAAAGCTGCTGCGCTTTGGGCGCGCGGCGGTGGCTGCGGCGTCGATGCGCGGCAAGAGCTATTTGCAGATCGGTTCTATCTGCATGGGCATCGGCGGTTCCATCATCGACCCGGCTTTCTTTGAGGAATACCTTGGGATGCGTGTGGAAAGTGTGGACGAGGTAGAGGTCATCCGCAGGATGGACGAAGGCATATACGACGAAGCCGAATACAAAAAGGCGCTGGAATGGACAAAGAAAAACTGCCCCGAAGGGTTTGACAAAAACCCCAAGGATATGCAGAAGAGCGCGGCGGAAAAAGAAAAAGACTGGGAATTTGTTGTCAAGATGATGTGCATCATAAAAGACCTTATGAACGGCAACAAAAACCTTCCTAAAGGGCGTGAGGAAGAGATGGTGGGCCACAACGCGATCGCGGCGGGCTTCCAGGGCCAGCGGCAGTGGACAGATTTCTATCCGAACTGCGACTACCCGGAAAGTATGCTCAATTCCAGCTTCGACTGGACGGGCGCGCGCGAGCCGTATATCCTCGCAACGGAAAACGATGCGCTGAACGGCGTCACGATGCTGTTTGGCAAGCTTTTAAACGGGCGGGCGCAGGCGTTCGCGGACGTGCGCACCTATTGGAGCCCGGAGGCTGTAAAAAAAGCGACCGGCTATACCCTAGAGGGAAAAGCCAAAGAAGCGGGTGGTTTTATTCACCTGATCAATTCGGGCGCGGCGGCGATCGACGCGTGCGGTGAAATGACGGACAAAGGCGAGCACGTAATAAAGCCTTTCTGGGAAGTGACAGAGCAGGACATGCAGGCTTGCCTAAAAGCGACGACATGGAACGCGGCCGACCTCGGGTATTTCCGCGGCGGCGGTTTCTCCTCGCGGTTTGAGACGCGCAGTGAAATGCCGGTGACCATGCTTCGGATCAACCTTGTGAAAGGCCTCGGCCCGGTGATGCAGATCGCTGAAGGCTACACGGTGGCGCTGCCGCAGGAGGTGAGCGACAAGCTGTGGGCGCGTACGGACTACACATGGCCGTGCACATGGTTCGCCCCCCGCACGACGGGCGAGGGCGATTTCAAAACGGCATATGATGTGATGAACACATGGGGCGCAAACCACGGTGCGTTTGGCTACGGCCACTTTGGCGCGGACGTTATCACGCTGTGCAGTATGCTGCGTATCCCTGTGTGCATGCACAATGTGCCCGAAGAGCAGATATTCCGTCCGGCGGCGTGGAACGCGTTTGGGCCGGATAAAGCCAGCCGCGATTTCAACGCGTGCCGCACATACGGGCCACTGTATAAATAACGTGGCGCGGCGGTAATGCCAATAATCGTTTAGAGAAACAGCGCAGAGGTTAAAAAATTCTGCGCTGTTTTTATACCATTCCCAATTAAAAATGCCCGCGTTTTTAGAACAAATTAATCTACAGCATTTTGACAAATGA
>DOMW01000009.1 GCA_003510345.1 Clostridiales bacterium
GGCGATTAGTCCATCATCAGGAGCAACTTTATAAGCTGTACATCGCATTTGGTATATGCCGGTACCACCGCCGCGTGCTCCTCCGCCATTGCCACCGCCGGCACAAGCGCCAACACTAAAAACACCGCCAATAAAACAGAGAAAACCCTTTTAAGACTTTTCATCATCCAGCCCCCGGCAATATTGTATACTCACGCATTGGAAAGTATTATTTGTTTTTCCATATTTATAATTATCGCATATAAAACGGCGCTGTTCAATTGTTTTTTATTAGGTCACTTCGCCGCCACCGCTTCCGCTTGCCTGTCGCGCCGTTCTTTTCGCGCCTTGCGGCAGGCCGGGCACCTTGTCGGGATATTCGCCAGCCCTCTTTCTTTGAAAAACTCCTGTTCCCCTTCCGAAAATACAAATTCTATCCCGCAATCCCTGCATACCAGTGTCTTGTCGCTCATGGCAGTGCACGCTCCCGTTGATAATATAGTTTTAGGTAACCGCTGCTTAAATCGTGGTCACCTAAACCGCCAACCCAGCTTTTCCGCCTGTATTCTATCATACCACCGCCCAAAATACAAACCGGTTAGGCTGTCAATAAACAAGCGGAGGACGCAAGATTACAAAAATATTTGAATATACCGATGTTTGTGGTATAATAACTGCATATTTATGTTGAAAAGCAGAGTATAGCTGGATGGTAATCAATGGATAAATATAACGTGATCCTAAATGTCCGCGGTTCGCATGTGATAGGGGAAGAAGAAGCCTCTCTTGAGCTTATCACCGAGGGGCTGCTCTTGCGCGGGGACGGTAAATGTATTATTGAATACGAAGAAAGCGAGCTTTCCGGCACAGAAAACACGCGCACCCGCCTTATCGTGGAGGGCGACAGAATTAAACTAAGGCGGTCGGGTGAGCTTTCCACAGAATTTGTGTTCACAAAAAGCCAGCTTTATGAAACGGCATACGATACGCCGCTTGGGCTGGTGCAAATGACTGTTTTACCCACGCAGATCACCAGCGACGTTTCTGGGCAGTGCGGCAGCGTCGATTTGGAATATGTGGTGAATATCGGTAGCTACAGTGTTATAAATCGCTTAAATGTCGGCTATCGGCCAAAAGGCTTTAAAAGTTAAACACGCGGAGGGCGCCCAAAATGTTGATCGAATATATTGGACATGCTTGTTTTTACATTGTCACAAAGAACGGTACGCGCATTATAATCGACCCGTATGATACTTCCATTGGGCTTGCGCCCGTCAAAAAAGAAGCGGATATCGCGCTTATTACCCACCACCATTACGACCATGATTTCCTCGGCGGCGTATCGGGCAGCCCCGTGGTCATAGATATGGCGGGGGAACAGGATGCGCATGGCGTGAAAATACGTGGCAGGCAGATCCCGCACGACGGCGCGGACGGTGGCAAGCGCGGCATGGTCACCTGTTACACGATAAAGGCGGATGGGATGAACGTGCTGCATATGGGCGACGTGGGCTGTATGCCGGATGACGCGTTTTTCGATTGGGCGGGAACGGTAGATATCGCCATGCTGCCCATCGGCGGCGTGTACACGGTGGACGCGGGCGGCGCGCTCGCCATTTTAGAAAAGCTGGACGCGAACATCACCATCCCCATGCACTATAAAACAACGCACCTTACGCTTGGGATAGAATCCCCCGACCGCTTCCTCGCGCTTGCAAGAAAAGTACACGACGTAGCGAAGCTGGGCGGCAACAAGTTTGAGATCGACAGGGATGGCCTGAAAAAACGCGGCAGGATATTGATGATGGAAAATAGCTTTCGAGAGGGCATTTATGAAGACCGGGTTTGACAACGCGCTGTACATCAAAAAACAGACGGAAAAGATACTGGAGCGCATCGACCATTTCAAGGGCAAGCTCTACCTGGAGTTCGGCGGCAAATTATTCGACGATTACCACGCGTCCCGCGTGCTGCCCGGTTTTGACTTGAACGGCAAAGCAAAGCTGCTGGGGCGGCTGAAAGACAAGGCGGAGATCATTTTCTGCATCAATGCCGGCGATATTGAAACAAACAAGATACGCGCGGACATAGGCATCACCTACGACCTCGATGTGATGCGGCTGATGGACAACCTGCGCAGCATGGGGCTTTATGTGAGCAGTGTCGTTATCACCCAATATGTAAAACAACGTTCCGCGGACCTGTTCCGCCAAAAACTGGACCGCCGCGGCGTGAAGACCTACATCCACAAGCACACCAAAGGCTATCCTTCGGAGATCGACCTCATCGTGAGCGACGAGGGCTACGGCAAAAACCCGTATGTGGAAACGACAAAACCCCTTGTGGTGGTAACAGCGCCCGGCCCGGGCAGCGGTAAACTCGCCACCTGCCTTTCGCAGCTCTACCACGAATATAAAAAGGGCAACCGCGCGGGCTACGCGAAATTTGAGACGTTCCCCGTCTGGAGCCTGCCTTTAAAGCATCCTGTCAACATGGCGTATGAGGCGGCGACGTCCGATTTGAACGACGTCAATATGATCGATCCGTTCTATCTGGACGCATACGGCAAAACAGCCGTAAACTATAACCGCGATATTGACGCGTTTCCCATTGTCAAGACAATGCTTGCCAAAATCACCGGCGATCGGGATTTTTATAAATCGCCCACCGATATGGGGGTGAACATGGCGGGCTATGCCATAACGGACGACAGTGTATGCCAAAGTGCGGGCAAGCAGGAGGTCATACGGCGGCTGTTCGCGGCACAATGCGACTATAAGCGCGGCAGCGCCACCGCCGAGGAACTGCAAAAGAACATGATGCTGATGCGCCAGCTTGACCTTGAGCCCGAAGACCGCGCCGTGGTAAAGCCCGCCCTTAAAAAATCCAAAAAAGAAAATGTGCCCGCCGCCGCCCTGCAGCTTGAAGACGGCACCATTGTTACCGGCAAGACGACGACACTGATGAACGCCGTTTCCAGCGTGGTGTTAAACGCTATCAAACGCCTCGGCAATATCGTAGACGAGATCACACTGATCTCCCCCAGCGTCCTTAAGCCCATTCTGGAGCTGAAGAAGGAAGCGCTGGGGGAAAAAAAACCTATACTCAACATAGAAGACGTATTGATCGCACTTTCCATCAGCGCGGGCATGAACCCCACGGCAGGGCTTGCCATGGGCAAGCTTTCCGCGCTCGCGGGCTGTGAGATGCACTCTTCGCACATGCTCACCCAGGCGGATGAATCCGTGCTGAAAAAACTGAAAATCAACCTAACGTGTGAGCCGCAGTTTCCTTCCAACGACTTGTATTATGTCTAGGTAACCGCTGATTAAAGCAGGCTACGCGTATTTGTGGGCGGCGGTTCAACAAGGTTTGTTTATACCCCGGTTAGAAGGGTGGGATTTGAGCACGCCCCTGCACGGCTGGTAAAACGAAAACACCTTCCACCGCGAATAGTTATGACGCTGCCGCTGGGCGTCAAGGGGGGCAGGGGGATTCGGAATTTCCACTCTTCGCCCCCCTTGACAATCCCCCTCTTTCCCGCTTCACTG
>DOMW01000022.1:0-5709 GCA_003510345.1 Clostridiales bacterium
ATCGCCGCCAGATACTCGTTGACCTTTGCCACAAACGCCGCCCAGTTCACCGGGTTGCCCTTGCGTATCTGCTTCGGGCAGTCCTTGCCGCTCCAATCGTTGTGCTGCCAGATGTTTTGTTTATGCACGGCTTTTGTATGGCCCTTCTGCCTCAAAATCCACGCCGCCAGCCACGCCGCGTTATCCACGGCCTTCCGCCAATACTCACCCGCCGTCACCTTGTCCGCGATCTCGATCGCCACCGTGGTGTCGTTACCCTCGCGTTTCCCGCTGTGTTCCGCCACCTCATCCAGCGGGAACGACTGCCACACCTCCACATCGTCCACTGTGAAATGCCAGCCATTTACCGCCGCGTTGCAGTTGTTGTACTGGTTTTTGGCATGGTTTACAGCCGGGGCGCTCGACGTACCCGCTTCGTGGATGCACACGCCATTGTCTTTTTTCAGCTTTTTCCCGCTCCGCCGCTTTGTGCCTTTTGGTACAAACAGTTCATTGATTTTTACTTCTGTCATTTTCTTTTTCTCCATTTTTTCATGCTGTGCGTTTCCGCAGGTTTATTTCCATCTTCCTGTTGCGGTTACCGATATAACAAATTCCCGGGCCGATGATACAGATTCAACCGTAAATAGATACAGCATGCCCACGTGCCTTGCGGTATACCCGCTTAGTCCGGTGTGTGTAAAAATTACTGATCCACTCGTGATCGATACAGCAAGATCTGTAACCGTGGGCTGGGCTATAAATTGTTCGGCCCACAGGCCCAATGAAACCCGGCCTGAACAATATTGCCCGCCATAGGCTATGTTAGTGCTTACACTTTTTGAATATACACTCCGGCACACCATAACGCCGCTGGGATATTTCCATGCAGTCTCGATCCTGTCTGTTCCGGTTGTGGTTACGATTGTAACCCCCGCCTCCACGATTTCCAATGCCTGCGCCGCCGTTAGGTCTTGCGGCGCGCCTGCGCTTTCCGCCCTTCCCTTGATCGTATTCGCCGCCATGTTTGCCTGTTTAGCATTCGTTACCGTGCTGTTTGCCAGGGTGGTGGCAAATGAAAGATTCGCGCTCCCGTCAAAGCTGCCGCTCCCCGCCACGTCACCCGTTAGGGCTATCGTCCGGGCAGCCGTGAGCTTATCCGCCTTGTCTGCCGCGCCGTTGCTGTTTGTGTCATATTGGGATTGCAGCATATCCCCTGTGCCGGTTCCAGACTCGCCCTTATCACCCTTATCACCCTTGTCACCTTTGTCGCCTTTATCTCCCTTATCTCCTGTGTCGCCTTTTTCCCCCTGTATACCCTGTGGCCCTTCCACACCTGTGTCGCCTTTTTCCCCCTTGAATGTATCGTCTTCTGCCAGCGCGTCGATCAATGTGTTAAACCGCCCCAGCGCCACCATCATTTTAGGGACATTGTCAAACCGTTCTTTCAATTCCCTCGCGCTCATTCCCGCGGCCGACGGATTATCGGGCAATGAAACGACGTCTTGTCCCAACAATTCACTGCCCCTGAATTTCAGATCCTTGATATCCATGTTTTTTTCTCCTTCTTCATTTCACTTTGCCGGTTTTTGTATAGTACACGGTCGTGCCGTATATCCCCATCCCCTCGCCCTGTTCGCCATTTTCAAACCGTAACTGTACCGCTTTCACGCGCCTCTTCTTCACTTTCGTGACGATCACGTCAAAGTCGCTGTTCATGTTGAACGAAAACCGTGCGAAATCAATATCGCCGAATGAAAATACATCCAGCGTCTTTTTGTCTACCTCCTCCCATACCCCGTCTATTTTCATGCTGATCCTAACGCTCGAACGCGGGTAGGGTTGCATCTTTGTACAGATACGGTTTATATTCTTATATTGGCTGTAGGTGTCAAGGTCAAGCTCCGGCGTTGTCCACCTAGCGTAGATAGGCTGCCCCGCGTCGTAATAGGATTCCGCCGTTTCCGTATTGAAAAACCGCATGATCTTTCCATCCTTTGTCCCAAACAGCAGCCTGCCGTCATGCGGAAACCACACATTCACAGGAATATCCTTTCTGTACCCCTCCGGTGTCTCCTCCGGGTATCCCGTCCAGAAATACCATTCATACTGGAATTTTTCCCCCTCCGTACCGTCCGTGTGCCGCCTGCCGCCATCCGCCACATATACGTTGCCGTTCACCGCTAGGTATAGCTTTCCTTCAAACTCCGTAGCCACCGCGTTCATAAGCCCCGTTTCCGCGAGCAATTTTTTGTTGATCAGTCCGCTCCTTGGCTGCGCGTACTGCGCCGCGCCGGTCTGGCCTCCCGTCACCGCAAACACCCCATCGCCCGAAAGGAAAAGCGGGTCGTCCCGCAGCGTGTGTAAACAGCCCCTGGCAATAGCGCCCACACCCGCCACGCCTTTTTTCGTTGTAGATTCAACCGTCACCTCGCCGGTTTCCACCCGCCGGTCACTCTGGTTCGTGGAATCGCCGGTTCCCTTTTCCAGCACATACGCCACATTTTGTGTGGATGTTTTGCTTGCCTGCCGCAGGTAAACCGTCACATCCCGGTTGTTCGTTTCCTTTATAATCCCAAGGTTCTCCCCGAGTTGCAAATAGCCCATAATAGCCGAAGCGTCCGTTCCAAACGCCGCCTGTCCGTTTTCCGGGAAATACAGCGGCATGCTTTCCAGTTCGCCGGTCTGCGCGTTTCGTTTCAGCAAGCACTGGAAATCCCGGTTAGGGTAACTCTTATTCCCCGATACATAAAATTGCGTTTCCCCGCCGCAATCCCATGCCGCGCCTATGCTGCACTGGTTGATTTTTTGGATACCCCCCGCCGCCTGGTTTTGGTAAGATATCCGTACATTTCCAATGCCGTCCGTGCTCCTGGGCGGCGCCACCGCAAACCTCACGATCCCCTCCGCCGCGCTTACGAGCGTTACGCCTTTTATGTCCCATACCCGCGTCTGTTCGTTATATACTTCCCCTCTTAAGTGCGCAATGTTTGCGGAAATATTTACCGCATCCACCTTGAAGTTCGTGCTGCTTCCGTCGCCTTGCACAAGGTTGCTGCGCCATGGCGTCAGCAGGTTCGCGCTTTCATATGCCATGCCTGCCCGGTTCGCCGTTCCGCCCCGCGCCGTCACCGGGATATAAGCCAGCGCGTCCGCCGTCCTCACCACGCTCCCGTCAAAACAGAGCGCGGCTTTGCCGTCCAGAATAATAAGCCTGCCCTCCGCTTGCAGCGCCGCGCTTTTCACATTTGCCGCGGAGGAATACATGGTCGTAACACCCCTTCCCTCCGCCCATATGGAAAGGCTTGTTCCATGGTGCACAAGGATAACGTCGCCGCTGTCCCGCTTTAAGCAATGAATGCCGTTTATACACCCTGGGAGAACCGGGAAAAGCTGCTCATACCCAAAGCGTTTGACCGGCTTGCCCCCGCCGTCCGCTATCATGTTTATACTGTCCGGTGAGCGGTATACCGGCACGTCCGCCAGGTTAGATGAAAAATCAACCCCGCTAAACCGGCTTAGCTCCAGCATCTGTTCTTTATTCTCATCCTGTATTTTTATTACCGGCATATCACTCACCCCACTATGTTCCCGATACCGTCATAACCCGCCAGCATGTGCCGCGCCTTGTTTTCCTCATAGATATCGTGCTGCGCGCTCGCCCGCGTAAGCTCGCCATCCTGATACAAAAGCCAGAATGCCATGCCATACACCATAATGTTCTTCAACGTTTCATATTCGTAAGGGATAGCGTCGCCCTCCCCATACAATACAGGCGCCTCAGAAAGGCGTTCTTTGCCCTTGCTTTGGCGCACAGCGTTGTTTACCGCAAAACAGTCGGCTGCTAGGTTGTTTGCCACGCTTACCGCAAACTCCATATACTCATTTCTAAACTTCGCGCTCTCCCCCATAAGGGCCATAGCTTCGCTCACCAATATGCCTGCCGTATATGTCACATTCCCCATTATCTTTTTCCTCCATTCTTCCCGCCCCTCACGGCGCGTGCCCATTGTCTAACTCACACGTTTTGTCCGCGTTTTCCCCGCGGCGCAGGGCGCGATCCCCCCTGCCGCGCATCCCGCGCCGCTTTTTGCCGCCCTGTCGTTTGTTCGCCGGTTTCCCGTCTACCGTTTATACTGTCCAGTATTTTGTGCTTATCCTTCACAAATTCATCCGGCACCATCTCAAGATATACCGCCGGGTCACTCAATATCTTGTTTTTCATCAGATTATCCAGCATCTGCACCTGCATCTGCTGGCTCCAGTACGTACCCGCGCCAATGTCTATCTTCAGGCTAAACTCGCTCTCTCCCAGCCTGGAAAAATCAAAATCCCCGGCATACTTTTCCCCCGCGTTCATTCGAACGCAAATACGCCGCACACCGTAATGTACGCGCATCATATCCAATATCACACGCACATAGTCCTCCACAAAGCTGTGAAAATCCATGCGCTGCAAATCAAGCGGCACACCCGCCGCCCTCTGCACGGCGATGATCGCGCTCGTGTTGTCCGGCTTCACATTCCCAAGCGCCGCGTCAGAAGCCCCCATCAGATCCTTCGTCTGCTGCATCGTGCTCTGCACCATGCGCATCGCGTCGCCGCTCATATTAGGCGGCTGGTACCCGCCAAATATCGCGCTGTTCGGGTCGCCCAACACCTTCACCGCCGCGCCCACATCGTTATTCCACCCCTCAGGCAGCTTCTCTTCGTTGTAGATCACTTTTGGGTATGCGTTGAGCATCACAAACCGCATAGAAAGCGCGTACACCTTGTTGATAAATATCTGGTTGGCAATCTTGCCGGTAAGGGGCGACGTGCCGTGATAGCTGTTCTTCACCCTCTCCCAGCTCATCCACGCAAGCGGATACCTCTCGTAGCCCGCGTCCGTCTCCTGCTTCACAAGCGCTTTGCCCGTGCACTTGATGTACCGCACGGCGCCCTGTTCTTTCCACAGCTTCAAAAGCACGGTCGTGCAGCTACGCTCCTCTTCCTTGCCCGGGTTAAAATAGATCGTCTCACCATCCGGCAATATCCCCTCCACGGGCAAGCCGTTCCCTTCCGCTTCCTCCCGCACTTCCTGTGTGTTCATGCGGTACGCCAATATGATATACGGCTGGCGTTCCACCTCCGCACAGGCCGGGTTGCCAAAATACACATTCGTATTGTCTAAAAGGTCGATCCTTATCCCATCTTCCCGCGCGTCATACCACAGATAAAAGCACGCGTCGCCATCCACCGCGCAGTTTCGCAGCATCCGCCGGTTCAATGTGCGCGCGTTCGTCTGCTCCATCACGCGCTCCACTTCCGAAGCGATGACCTTTGGCAATACATCCTCCATCTGAAATACTTTTCGTTTGTTCCCGCTTTTAAGCTCCATCGTATCGCTTGCGCCCGCGGCGTCCGCCATCTCCGTGTTTATGGCAATATCATCCGATATCAACATAGCGGTATAATAATTCACCACCGGCTTCAATATATTGAACACCGGTTTATCAAGGCTGGGCGCGTTTATCCCCTCCCATTGCCTGTCCATAAAAAAGTTATTGTTCCGCTCCACAATATCGTAGAGGTTCAATCCCGTTTTATAATCGATGCCCTTCTCATATTCCCGCCAGATTTCCTCCGGTTTTTTCTTAAGTATCATATCCGTTTTCCTCTCTTTTGCCGCGGTTTACCTATCAACGCGTTCTCCCCTTTTCACGTCCCCCACCCGATCATCTCTTCCAT
>DOMW01000022.1:5732-11201 GCA_003510345.1 Clostridiales bacterium
TGCGCTATGGCAAGCCCCATCACACAGTCGTCGTGCTTGCCCGCCATAGCCTGCGGCCTGCCCCGCTCGTTTCTCACAAACGTCAGCATCTCAAGCAGCGTATCGCGGTCATTGATCAGTTCCGGCTGTTCCCGCGCCAGCTTCACCAGCCCGCTTATCAGCACCGGCCGCGTCGCCGATGTCGTCTTAAACCCATAGCGCTTTTCCGTCCTTCCCGTGTACTCGTCCAGCCGTTCCCGCTCATACTGATGAAAATACCCCAGCCGTTTCAGCTCGCGGATCGGGTACGTCGAGAAGTTCGCCTCAATACCGATCAGCGCGTTGTTATAATATTTTCCCAGGCAGTACATCTGCCGCGCGTACAGGTCTTCGTCAAACTTATGTTTCAGCGTCGCCACCTGTTCCCCTGTCATATTGTCCAGCACTTGCCCCGTAAAACTGTCGCTGCCGTCGCCCGCCGTGTCCCCGCCGATCACATACGGCACGCCCGCTTTGGGTTCGCTGTACACCTTAATAAATCCGCCCTCTCCTTCTTCCCACCGCACATCCTTTATCTTTCCGTCAAACGTATACGCAAACCATCCCGTCTTAACCGGCGGCAATACATGCGCAAGCCGCTCCATCACGCGCTCCTTTTGAAATACGCTGCGCCCTGACGCAAGGAACGCCTCATACGGGTTGGAAGGATACTCCTGCCGAAAACGGCTCTCGTCGCCGCCGCAGTTGTTGCTGAGGCACCACCGCCGCCACGCGATCTGCCCGTTCGTCAGCTTGTAGTCCTCTTTCAGCTTTTTTTCCCGTTTCGTCAAGGCAAACCCGTCGTATTTCATACAGTACCCGGGCAATTCGTGCCACGCGCAAAAAAGCGGCGCAAAACTGCTTTCCCCCGCTACCGCCTTATCCCACATGTCCTTAAAGTAATCATATCCGTTCGCCGTGCTCTCGATCACCACCAGCGAATCCGGCGTCGCGGGCACAGCCTGCAACAGCCCCGTCACCGTCTCCTTCTTGTCCCCCGGCCAGTACGCAAACTCCGAAATATGCAGCATGTGGTATGTGTCCGACCGCCCAATGCCCTTCCCGCCCGCCGTCATACAGCGGATCGCGCTGTTTTTGTTCGGAAAGACCAGTGCTTTCGCGCCGCCCACCGGCTTCTTTTCCGGCTTCATCGCCTCCGGCAAGTACGTGTAATACCGCTGGCTCATCTTAAACAGGTTGTCCGTCGCGTCTCGTTTATGCGCGATAATGCCGCAGTTAATATTCTCCTCCGTCACCGCCCGCTCAAACAAAATAGACTCCACCGCTGTGGAAAACCCCATTTGCCGCGCCTTCAGTATGATCACCCGCTGCGGCCTGCCCTGCTTTTTCTGTTCGTCTAAAAGCGCCATCAGCTTCTGCTGCGGCCCGTTCAAGCAAAGCGGCGTCACGCGCGCGTCCTTGTCCGTGATCATAAGGTGCGCGCGCCCCCCCGCCTGCGGCGTTTTTTCCCGTCCCGCGTCCCGTATCTTTTTCTTCACCTCTTCCACAACCCGCGCAAATCCCGCCTTTTTCGCGTACCGGCTCACCGTCATGTGGTTGCCCCCCAGCGCCCTCCCCAGCCCGGTCACCGTAGGCCGTTCCCCGCGCAGCGCGCATCCTTGCAAGTATTCCTCCGCCGCGCAACGCAGTTCCGCCGCCGTCTCAAATTTCAGTGGCCTGCCGTACCCGCCCCGCATACATTCCCCTCCTCGTTTGCCAGAATCCCCACCCCCACACCCTCCGCGGGGCGCAATACGCCTCTACTCAAACATAATATCCGCCGTACCTTGCTCGCCTTCTTGCATCACTTCCTGTGTAAAGCCCAGGCCCACAAAACCATCCATTTCCGCCGCGTCGCGCACTGTGGTAAACGGGTAGATCGCCCGCTCGCCGCCGCCCAGGCTGTAAATCCGGAACCCACCGTAATTTAACGGCACAGCAAGCTGTTTCCCGTCCGGCGAAACCGCCATCCTGCGGTTGGAACTACTTCCGCCATTTACTACAGTATGCGATATAATTTCCCATTGGTTATCCCGCTGTTCCAGCAAATAAATTGTTTCGCTATCGTTGTCAGTGGTTTCGTTTATCATAATTGCGATTTTCCCATCCGGTAAAGCCGCCATCCCAACACAAGAAGAACACATCTTCCCATAGATTTCTCCCGCGTCCCGTTGGTATTCCCACACCCCGTCAACATATCGGTATATCCAAACATTCTGAAGCGACGGATTAACCCGAGCTGTTCCCAAAAACAACCATTCATTATTTTGTGAAAAAGTCACCTGCCGAAACCTTGCCGAATTCGGTATCACTGGTAAATCCGAAAGCGTATGTTTTACCCACACATCGTCCGCCAATTCATACAACTCGAATAAGTTACTCATACCATAGACCGCGCACAGGAATTTGCTGTCGGTTGTAAAGCACACCTTGTCCGAATTTTCTGTTTGTGTTTGACACCGCGTATGCTCTACCCAATCCGCGCCTTCCTTTATTGAATAGGATAAAATTGGGTTCCGTTGTCCCGCGTATAGCGCACGCCAGCCATCTTCCGTCCGCCGAAAATTGCACATCGTTTATGCTGTTAGCAGACGTCGTCCCTTCAATCAGGGTTGTTTTTTCTATCCAAACACCGTTGCTCAGCTCATAAAGCCTTAATCCAAATACACTAAAACCCAGTGCCAGGCATTGACTGTCACTGGAAAACGCGGCCGCATTACAATAACCCGAGTTCTGACCTGTATTCGGCAGACTTTCCTGCAACGCCCACACCGCCCCCTGCTTTTTATACATTTGAACGAACGGCCTGCCGTCACCCGTCGCCACAAACCATTGCCCGTCCGGCGAATAAGCCGTATTAGATGTTCTCATGCCTGCGCCGCTGTCCACCGCCGTATCGGTAATATCCGTCATTTCGCCTGTTGCCGCTGTCTCCACCGCGACGCACCGCTCTGTCTTCGCGAAGTCCGCCATGGCTGTGCCCGTAAACGGCCACGACGGGTGCGGGCAGTTTTCCACAACGGTTCCTGTGCCGCCGTCGCCTCCGCCGCCGTTTCCGCCGTCATCTCCGCCACCGTTTCCATTTCCGCCGTCATTTCCGCCGTCATCTCCGCCGTCGTCTCCGTTTCCGCCGCCGTTTCCGCAATGGCAAACGCATTCCCCTTTCACCACAATATTGCCTTTCAGTACAATGTCCTTTCCAAGTACCAGCTTCCCAATGTTAATGTCCTTTCCAAGCGCAAGCTCTCCAACATTCATGTCCTCGCCCGGTACAATCTTCTCAACGTCACAGTTACTCATTTTTCCATTCTCCTTTTTTTGTCGCCATGATGGCGCTGGCCGTAAGCCGCGTTTTGTATTCCTCTCCGTCCACGGTAAATTTCCTTCGGTTTTTATGATAGGGGCAACACACCCCCGCGTATCAAAGAACCTAAAACCCAGTGATGCTTTGGCACGTTGCGCAGGCTGTCAAGAAAGGCCCAGGCAGATGTCGTGCCTTTATTGGCAGCCTGCGCGGGCAGCCATCGGCCGCCCGCGAAATCACAACATTACGCCACAGGCGACCTGAACTTGCCCTCAGCCTCCGCGTACGCGCGGACCACCGTACCCGCAGGCGCCGCCACCGCGCCCGTGTAAAGCTCTTTTCTGGCGCTGTATCGCGGGTCGCTGCCATCCAGCGTGTAATAGATTTTACTGCCGCTCGCCGCCGTAATCGCCGCGTTGCCCCCCGATAGGGTAATACTCGGCGCGGCCAGCGTATCGCCAGCCTTCACCGCCGCGTATACACCCATGCACTTCGCGCCCAGCACAAACGCGTCAAAGTAGTTCCTGCCTTCCAGCACCGCGCCGTCAATGCCCTGCACCCCGGTCAGTACGCGCGCCGTCTGTATCTTGTTCGGGTGCAGCACACTACTTTTGTGAGTGATCAAAAAATACACATTCCCCGGCAGGTACACGTCGGGCACCTTCACAACCTTCATGTCCGCGATCATGCCCACAACGCCCTTCTCAAGCGCTTTCGCGTTCATATTCAGGCTGTTTACCGCCAAAATCGCGTCACTCTGCCGCAGCATGTTGTAGTACGTCGTAGGAATATACAGAACGCGGCCTTCATCCGGCACAAGGCCGTCGTCCAGCGCCTTCGCCCCGTCAAATATCATCTCCACGATCGTCGCCTTTGTCGGCGCGGCGGAAAGCCCCTTCACCGTACCCGCTTCGTTCGCCCACTTAGAAAGGGCATACCTGTCCATATACGGCACAACCTGCTCCTTGATCTGCAAATTGAGCATGTGCGAAGCGCCCTTCACATTCATCTGGTCCATGTTGTTACCCTTGTCGATCGTCACCGCAAAACCCTTGTCTTGCGAAAGCATCATCTCCTGCACCGTGTCCTGCATCTCAAGCGGCGTTCCAAAACGGTTTTGCCCCTCGCGCACATAATCGTTCAACCCAACCGTCTGCGGTGTGTATACCGAAATATACCGCGCGCCCGAAAATTCATAGTCTGTGCTGGCGTTTCCCGCCACATAGCTCGCCCTTGTGAATTTACCTGCAATCTGCTCGCTGTACTTACTTGCCAAATTGATCATTTTTCTTTTCTCCTTCTCTTGTCCTCAATTTCTCTTGCCCTCAATCTTTCATAAACTCACGCAAAAACGCGTCCTGCGCCATCGCCGCGCCTCCATCCGCTCTTCCCATAGAGATCCGGCTATTTCTTTCTTTTCTCTGCGCCTCTGCCATCTGCTTTTTCATCTCAGTGATCATGCACCGCTGGTAGGCCTCCACCGGCGAAGCGCCACACCGCACTTCATGCAGCGCCTCCGCTGGCATCCCGCGTTCCGCCGCTTCGGGATACCTGCTGTACAGGCTGTCCCATCCGCTTTGCGCACGCGGCTCTTCGCCCCATCCGGGAACCGCCGCTTTCTCCCGCGCGTTCTCCATCTCTATCGCGGCGATATAGTGCGCGAATTCTTCATCAAACCCCTGCGAAAGAAGATTCTCCACGCGCGCCTCTTTCTTCCTTCTCACCTCTTCGGCCATATCCCGCCGAACTCCGTATTCCGCCCGCTCTTTGGGCACGCCCCCCTGTTCGATAGCCTGCGTTTCTTCCACAGTATTGCCCTCTCCACCGGAAAACGCTTCGTCCATTTCCCGTTCCTCCCCGATCATCATTTCTTCTGTCGTACCTTTTCTTTCATCCATGTTTTTCTTCCTCCTGTGGGTTCTTCCCACGTCTTTTTGTTCCTCCACAAAGGGCTGCCCTCTTATTCCTTTAGCCCGGTGTAATTCACCATGTTCTGTATTTCGTCCTCGATCGTTACTTCACCCAAACGCCTCTTTTGAGGCGGTCCGTTGCCGGTTTTCTCTTTCACCCGCACCAGCGCAAACGGTTTTCTGATATACGCCCCCAGCAAAAACCCGGCCGCCATCGCAAGTATGATCTCCATCTTC
>DOMW01000022.1:11278-11403 GCA_003510345.1 Clostridiales bacterium
CAATCGCTTCGCTCTTGGGGCAGTACTTCGCAGTAGCTTTCACCCAATCGCCCGCGCCCTTTCGGGCTTGCCTCTCGGAAAAGCCTTGCGTGCCTTCTGCCAGCGGAACGTCAACAAAAAAATGG
>DOMW01000219.1:0-1006 GCA_003510345.1 Clostridiales bacterium
CGCGAAGCGGGATATGGGCAAAACGCAGTTTTTGCCGTGTTCGGCCGCGAGGCGCACGATGGCGCTGCCGACGATAACGCCGTCGGCAAAGGCCGCCATGGCCTTCGCCTGTTCGGGAGTAGATACGCCGAAGCCCACGGCGCAGGGGATATCGGCGGCTTGCTTGGCCCGCCCGATCATTTCGCGCGCGCTGTTCGAAATTGTGCTGCGCTCCCCCGTTACGCCCAGCGAGGATACGCAGTAGAGGAAGCCCTTCGCCTCCTTCGCGATCCGCGCGATCCGCGCTTCCGAGGTAGGCGCGATCAGCGGGATCAAGTCCAGCCCGTTTTCCGCGCATGGCCCGCTCAGCTCCGATTGTTCCTCGAACGGCAAGTCGGGCACGATCAGCCCGTCTATACCGGAGGCGGCGCAGTTCCGCGTGAATTTACCCACGCCGTAGGAAAATATGGGATTATAGTAGGTCATGAACGCCAGCGGCGTTTCGATACGGAGCCGTACCCGCGTGACGAGCTCGAAGAGCTTATCCGTCGTACAGCCCGCTTTAAGCGCGCGCCCATCCGCCGCTTCGATGACGGGACCTTCCGCGATCGGGTCGGAAAACGGTATGCCGATCTCGATGAGATCCGCGCCGGATTCACTGAGCGCGTACAGCACCTGCTCGGTCGTCTCCAAGTCCGGGTCGCCGCCCGTGATAAACGGGATGAACGCCTTGCCTTTTGAAAACGCGTTTGAAATTCTACTCATGGATCGCTTTTCCCCTATATCTGGCGATGGCCGCCACGTCCTTGTCGCCCCGCCCGGATACCGTCACGACGATACTCTGTTCGCTCGTAAGCTCTTTTGCGTATTTCATGGCATAAGCCACCGCGTGCGCGCTCTCGATCGCGGGGATGATCCCTTCCGTTTTAGACAGGTATTCAAACGCGCAAACGGCCTCTTCATCCGTAACGGGCACGTACCGCGCGCGGCCCGTGTCGAAAAGCGCCGCGTGTTCCGGGCCAATGCC
>DOMW01000219.1:1012-6213 GCA_003510345.1 Clostridiales bacterium
TCCTGGCAGAAATAGGACTTCATGCCGTGGAATACCCCGACGCTACCATTCGCTATTGTGGCGGCGTTTTGCGGCGTCTCGGCGCCTTTGCCCGCAGCCTCGCAGCCGATCAGCTCCACATCCGCGTCTTTAAGAAACTCATAAAACGAGCCGATAGCGTTGCTGCCGCCGCCCACACACGCTATGACCGCGCTCGGCAGCCCGCCTGTACGCTCACGAAGCTGCCGCTTGATCTCACTGCCGATCACCGCCTGGAAATCCCGCACCATTGTTGGGAAAGGGTGCGGCCCCATCACCGACCCGAGGCAGTAATGCGTATCGCCCATCCGCGCGGTCCATTCGCGCATGGTTGCGTTCACCGCGTCTTTCAGCGTTGCCGTGCCGGAGGTGACGCGCGTGACCTTCGCGCCCAAAAGCTCCATACGGTACACATTCAGCGCCTGCCGCTCCATGTCCTCCGCGCCCATAAAGACCTCGCATTCCATATCCATGAGCGCGGCGGCCGTCGCCGTGGCCACACCATGCTGCCCCGCGCCCGTTTCAGCTATAAGGCGGGTCTTCCCCATCTTCTTTGCCAGCAGCGCCTGCCCCAGCACATTGTTGATCTTGTGCGAGCCGGTGTGGTTCAAATCCTCACGCTTTAGGTAAATAACCGCGCCGCCCAGATCCCTCGTCATTTTTTCCGCATGGTACAGCGGCGACGGCCTGCCCGCGTAGCCCGAGAGCAATGTGGAAAGCTCGCTGGTAAATTCCGCGTCTTTGCGCAGCCGCTCATACTCCCGTTCCAGTTCGCGTACGGCGCTCATCAGTGTCTCGGGTATATACTGCCCGCCGTGTGCGCCAAATCTTCCTTTTTCCATTTTCCTCGTCTCCCTTAAACGTAAAAAATCCCTGACAAAGCAGTAAGCTCTGCCAGGGACGAATAAACAATTACCCGCGGTGCCACCCTGATTCACGAATTGATCGCGCTCTTAGCGGAGTACCAACATACTCCCGGCAACTAACGTATGCCTGCACGTCATGGAATACTCGGCGGCATACACCCCACCTTTGACCATGCCCTCAACGGCCCATTTGACAACCCGCTTCTCCACCCGGTTCTCAGCTACCCGGACTCTCTGTAAGGCGCGCCATTGCCGTTACTTCCGTTTCAACGGTTTCCCATACTATACCGCACCCAAAATAAGCTTGTCAAGAAAAATTTTTGATTGGGCGCGTTCTATTGCGTAATACTATTCCTTGTCAAATCCGTTCGGATGCCCGCTTTGCCATCGCCACGCGTCCTCACACATCCGTTCGATCCCATACTCCGTCCGCCACCCAAGCTCAGCTTGCGCCTTACTTGCGTCCGCGTAACAAGCGGCAATGTCGCCCGGCCTTCTGGAAACAATCTCATACGGCACATCCCTGCCGGATACTTTTTCAAACGCGCGTACCATCTCCAATACGGAAAAGCCCTTCCCCGTTCCCAGGTTATAGGTATGTACGCCGGGTTTCCCCCCACTCCCCCGCAATGCGCTTACATGCCCGCGCGCAAGGTCGACCACGTGGATGTAATCCCGCACGCCCGTACCGTCCACCGTCGGGTAATCGTTTCCAAACACCCGCAGTTTCCCGAGTTTTCCCACCGCCACCTGCGTGATATACGGCATTAAGTTGTTCGGGATGCCAGCCGGGTCTTCCCCGAGTTCGCCCGAAGAATGCGCACCCACCGGGTTGAAATAGCGGAGCAGCGTCATGGAAAAACGCTTATCCGAAGCGGCTACGTCACGCAAAATCTGTTCGATCATAAGCTTTGTCTGCCCGTAAGGATTTGTGGCGGAGAGCGGAAATTCTTCTTTTATGGGTACGCTCTTAGGGTCGCCATAAACTGTCGCCGAGGAAGAAAACACAAGGGTGAAAACGCCATATTCACGCATCAACTCCAAAAGGTTGAACGTACCCGTCAAGTTATTGTGATAATACAGCAGTGGCTTTTCCACAGATTCCCCTACCGCTTTTAAACCGGCAAAGTGAATGACGCCGTCGATCTTATTTTCCTCAAATACAGCGCGGCAAGCTTCTTTATCCAGAAGGTCGCACTCATAAAATGCAAATTGTTTTCCACTCACCCGCCGCACGGCATCAACGGCAGCCATGCACGAATTGGCCAGGTTATCCAAAACAACGATTTCGTAGCTTTCCTTCAGTAACTCAATACATGTGTGCGTCCCAATGTAGCCCGCACCGCCGGTTATCAGTATTTTTCCCATTTTTCGCATCCTCCCTCTTATACCATTCCCAAGTAAAACCATTATCGATTTAATCTAATAATATAATATGCCGTTTCTTGTTTACTTGTCAAATATTATAAATTCTTCTTGACTCAGACAGAAATGCGAAATATAATATGTATACATACTATATTTGTACATATCAAACAGCGAGGAGAAATAGAATTGAAAATACAGAAATCATTGGGGTACCTGTTGAATCTGTGCGCGCGCCTCATGAAGAGAACGCTTGACGCGGAACTGATCAAATACGACATTACCACGACGCAATGGGGCGTTTTGAAATTGTTGTCTCAAGAAAACCATCTGTCGCAGGCTGAAATAGCCGACAGGGCAAACGGGGATAGGGCTACTCTGGGCGCGGTCATTGACAAGCTGATTGCTAAAGGGCTTGTAAAAAAAGAATTGTCCCCCAAAGACCGAAGAAGCTATATCGTTACTATTTTGCCGTCAGCCACAATAATTGTTGACGAGGTGTCCCAATTAGCGGAAAACGTAAACCACCTTGCCTTACAGGGATTGTCCCAAGAACAAATGGATACTTTCACGGAATGCCTGCGCGTTATACTATTAAATTTAGAGGAGAAAAAGGATCATGCTTAAATTTGATATTTATCGCATATTTTTAACGATATTTGGCGCAGTGCAAATACTATCCAACTCGATTTATTTGATCAGAAAAAATGGGGTTGGTTTAGCCCGGAAACAACATAGCGAATTACCAAAAACGGCAACGGACAGGCAAGTTTTTATAAAAATGATTTGTATGCTGTCGTTTGGTATTTTGCTTTTCGCAACAGGTGTAATAGTAAGTTTTGTTCGTTCTTCGTATCCGATAGGCGTTACTATCGCGTTAGGCGCCTATACGCTATATGCGTTAATCGAAGCGCTATATTATAGGTCTGGAAAAACAACGGGGGCCTTTATTCTGCCGCTCGTATTGTTGGCCGCGTTTTTTATTTTCTAGCCAAATTGCGTTCAAAACACTGCGCACAGAGGGCTATGGACGATGACCGGCAAACATGACCGTATAGAAAACGCACACGTGAAAAAATAACGCTAAACGCTTGACCGAACCACACAAATAAGATAAAATACCTTTTAGCGTAACGACACGCACCTTTAGCTCAGTTGGCTAGAGCACCTGACTCTTAATCAGGGTGTCCGGGGTTCGAGTCCCCGAAGGTGTACCACGTCGCCGCGGACTTCACTTTGTTCGCGGCGGCTTTTTTATAGGACGAAAAAGCCCCCTCTCACTCGCTCAGTCGCGGCTCCTCTACCGCAAAAAGGCACGGCAAGTCGAAAGGCTTCGCTTGTAAACGCGCTCTCACCTTGCTTTATTGCCTACCACCTTTTTGCGGGGAAGGGTGCGTTTAACTTATGCTGTCATCTAAATAGTCTAGCCATTACAAGTCAGCACGCGTTGCGCTCCAAAGACCCGTACCAAAGACAGGTACGGGTCTTTTTCGCGCTTGCTTTATGAGGCAGCGCGTCTCTACTCAAACATAATATCCGCTACGCCTTGCTCGCCCTGCCGCGCCGCTTCGTGTGTAAAGCCCAGGCCCACAAAGCCCTCCATTTCCGCCGCGTCGCGCACTGTGGTAAACGGGTGTATCTCCCGCGCACCGTCGCCGCCCAGGCTGTAAATCCGGAACCCACCGTAATTTAACGGCACAGCAAGCTGTTTCCCATCTGGCGAAACCGCCATCCTGCGGTCGGAACTACCTCCGCCATTTACTACAGTATGCGATATAATTTCCCATTGGTTATCCCGCTGTTCCAGCAAATAAATTGTTTCGCTATCGTTGTCATTGGTTTCGTTTATCATAATTGCGGTTTTCCCATCCGGTAAAGTCGTCATTCCCGTACAATAAGTACACATCTTCCTGTAAATTTCCCCCATATCCCGTTGGTATTCCCACGCCCCGTCAACATATCGGTATATCCAAACATTCTGAACCGACGGCGTTTGCAGAGTTGTTCCCAAAAAAAGCCATTCATTATTCTGTGAAAAAGCCACATGATAAAACTTTGCCAAATTCGGCACCACCGGCAAATTCGAAAGTGTACGTTTTACCCACACATCGCCTTCCAGCTCATATAACTCGAATGCGGCACTCAAACCATAGAGTGCACACATGAGTTTGCTGTCGGCTGAAAAGCACACCTTTTGCGAATATTGTGTTTGTGTTTGGCACCGCGTATGCTCTACCCAATCCGTACCTTCCTTTTTGAATAGGATAAAATTGGGTTCCGTTGTTCCGTGTATAGCGCACGCCAGCCATCTCCCGTCCGCCGAAAACTGCACATCGTTTATGCTGTTACCAGACGTCGTCCCTTCAATTAGCGTTGTTTTTTCTATCCAAATACCGTTACTCAACTCATAAAGCCTCAATCCAAATAAACCAAAACCCAGTGCCAGACATTGACTGTCAATTGAAAACGCAGCCGCATTACAATAACCCGAGTTCTGACCTGTATTCGGCAGACTTTCCTGCAACGCCCACACCGCCCCCTGCTTTTTATACATTTGAACGAACGGCCTGCCGTCACCCGTCGCCACAAACCATTGCCCGTCCGGCGAATAAGCCGTATTAGATGTTCTCATGCCTGCGCCGCTGTCCACCGCCGTATCGGTAATATCCGTCATTTCGCCTGTTGCCGCCGTCTCCACCGCGACGCACCGCTCTGTCTTCGCAAAGTCCGCCATTGCTGTGCCCGTAAACGGCCACGACGGGTGCGGGCAGTTTTCCACCACGGTGCCTGTTCCGCCATCTCCGCCTCCATTTCCACCGTCATCTCCGCCGCCGTTCCCGCCACCGTTTCCGTTTCCGCCGCCGTTTCCGCCGCCGCAATTGCAATTGCAGATACATTCCCCTTCCAATATAATGTTGCCTTTCAGCACAATGTCCCCTTCCGGGACAATGT
>DOMW01000081.1:0-7333 GCA_003510345.1 Clostridiales bacterium
CGCAAACACATGCCGCCCCATCCTTTTACGGTTAAGCGACCCGTCCTCATTGAAAAAATACGGGTCGAACCGCTCTTTCACGGCGGCAAGCCCCGGCTGCCCCGGCTCGCAGATTTTATGCGACACCTCATCCGCGTCGATGATATACGCGCCTTTTTCTTTCATGTATGTTGCGACCGTGCTCTTGCCCGAACCACTGTTCCCCATTAAGCCGATTACCCTGCTCATTTTGCCTCCAACCAGTTTTCACCCGAAGCGATATTTGCCGTGAGCGGCACGGAAAGCTTCGCCGCGCCCTCCATTTCTTCTTTGAGCAGTTTCTTCACCGCCCCTTCTTCCCCCCGCGCCGCGTATACGATCAATTCGTCATGCACCTGAAGCACAAGTTTTGACTTCATGCCCCTAAGCCTGCCCGCGACGCGGTTCATGGCGATCTTCATAATATCGGCCGCCGTGCCCTGAATGGGCGTGTTGAGCGCGGCACGCTCGCCCGCGGCGCGTATGTTGTAATTGCCGGACGAAAGCTCGGGGATGTACCGTATCCTGCCGAACATCGTGCGCACAAACCCCTGCCTGCGCGCGCTCTCTTTTATGTCTTCCATATAACGCCGCACACCGGAAAATTCCTCAAGGTAGCGGTCGATATACATAGCGGCCTGCTTTCTTGAAAGGCCGGTATTGCGCGCCAGGCCAAAGTCGCTGATGCCGTAAACGATGCCGAAATTAACCGCTTTCGCGTTTGCGCGCTCGCTTTTTGTGACGTCTTCGATGTCTTTATCCAGTATCTCGGCGGCGGTCCGCGCATGGATATCCTCACCCCGTAAAAAAGCGCCTATAAGGTTTTCGTCTTCCGCCATATGCGCCAGTATTCGCAGCTCGATCTGCGAATAGTCCGCCGAGACGATCGTCATCCCCTCCGGCGCAATAAACGCCCGCCTGATATCATCCGCCATCGCCGACTTTATCGGGATATTCTGCAAGTTCGGTTCCACGCTCGATAAGCGGCCCGTCGCCGTCGCCGTCTGCAAAAACGTGGTGTGGATATACCCATTCCGGATCAGCGAAAGCAGCCCGTCGATATACGTCCCCTTCAGCTTTGTGATCGACCGGTATTCCATGATGTGCGCAATCACCGGGTGCTTACCGATCAGCTTTTCCAGCACTTCCACATCGGTGGAATAGCCCGTCTTTGTTTTTTTGACCACAGGCAGTTTGAGCCGCTCGAACAGTACCTCCGCAAGCTGCTTTGTGGAGCTGATGTTAAATTCCCCGTCCGCCAGCGCATAGATTTTTTGGGTCAGCTCCCCTATCTGCGCAGAATACTTTTCACCGAGCGCAAAAAGCTCGTTTCTGCTGACGTAAAACCCATTTTCTTCCATACTATACAGCACATTCAAAAGGGGCAGCTCCACATCGTAATAAATAAATTCCAGCTCGCGCTCTTCTATTTCCTTTTGCTGGCTTTCATACAGCGCGTACAGGCCGGCGGCGTTTACTTCCAGCCCCGCGCGCTTCATCACGCTTTCTATGTCGTATTTCGCGTGGGAAGGGTTCAGCGCCCAGGCGGCGACCATCGTATCGAAGCGGTCTTTGCCCGCAAGCGCGGGATAGCTGTGCCGCAGCGCTTTTTCGTCGTGCACGACGCAACGTTTATCCGCTATCATGGCCGAAAAGGGTTCCAGTATTTCGGAAAGGTCATGTCCGCCCTCGTCCAGCAGCGTTTGCCGCAGCGGGATATAGTACTCGGTTTTGGCGTCCACCGCAAAGGAGAGCTTTTCCGGCAGCAGTAAAAACGCGCATTCCACCGCGTCCGCAAAGCCGCCCAGCTCATCAGGGGAAACCGCTTTGCTCTGTGTGTGCGCGGCGGCCTTCGCCTCAATGTCAAATCGTTTCATGAAATTGCGGAACCCATACGTTTGGAATACCGGCGCCAGCTTCGCCGTATCGAAGCCGGGGAACGCAAAGTCCGCCAGTATTTCCGCTAGCGGCACGTCCGTGCAGATCGTCGCCAATTCTTTTGATTTAAAAGCGGAATCCCTGCCTGCCAAGAGCTTTTCCAGCATTTTATTTTTGGGCAGTTCGTCGATGTGATTGTACAGGTTTTCCACCGTCGCATATTGATGGAGCAGCTTCAGCGCGGTTTTTTCGCCTATCCCCGCCACGCCGGGGATGTTATCCGACGCGTCGCCCATCAGCCCCTTTAAGTCGGTGATCTGCGCCGGGGCAAGCCCCATGCTTTCCATCAGCGATCGCCCGGTCATAAGCGCCGTCTCGCTCACGCCTTTTTTGGTGAGCACCACGCAGGTATCGTCAGAGATCAGTTGCAGTTCGTCTTTATCTCCGGTAAAGATATACGTTCGCATCCCCGCTGTTTTGGCGAGCGTGCCCAGAATATCGTCCGCCTCATACCCTGCCAGTTCCACAGTACGGATGCCGATGGCAAAAAGCGCTTCCTTGAGCATTGGAAACTGCGCGTTTAAGTCGTCCGGCGTTTTCTGCCTGCCCGCCTTATATTCGGCGTACTGCTCATGCCGGAATGTTTTTTCGTGCATATCAAACGCCACCGCGATATAAGTGGGGCGATATTCGTCCACAATATTAAACAGCATCGTAAGGAACCCATACACCGCGTTTGTGGGCCGCCCCTTTGCGTCGCTCATTTGCGGCAGTGCCCAATACGCCCTGTGCATCAAGCTGTTACCGTCTATCGCTAATAAAACATCCGCCATTCACATGTCCTTCCCGCGTGCAAAACTTTATGTATACAGAATCAATTTTATCATATTTACGGGCTGTTTTCAAATAATTTAGTGTGCGAAACGGAATGACCCGCACCTTGACATGCCAATCCATTTAAACCATAATAATCCATAACGAATGTTCCCGGTATTTCACAATAACCTGCGGAGTTTATCATGCTTTCAAAAGTTCTAAGCTATGGATTGAATGGAATCAACGGATATCCCGTCCTTGTGGAAACGGATGTGTATAACGGCCTGCCTTCCTACGAGATTTGCGGCCTGCCCGACGCCTCCGTGAAAGAATCCAAGGAGCGGGTGCGTTCAGCCCTGAAGAATTCCGGTTATGAATACCCGGCAAAAAAAATTACCATAAACCTTGCCCCGGCGGACCAGCGCAAGGAAGGGCCTATATACGACCTCGCCATAGCCATCGGTTTGCTTACCGCCAGTGAACAAATAAACGGAGAACTGTTGAAATACATGGTTTTATTTGGCGAATTGTCATTGAACGGCGATATACGGCCTGTCGCTGGCTTGTTGCCCATGGTGATAGACGCCAAAAAGCGCGGGTATAACTTCATGGTTGTGCCACACGCCAACCTGCCGGAAATCAAGAACATCGAGGGTATCAAAATACTGCCGCTCTGGCATTTAACGGAGCTTGTGGCAGTGCTCAACAAAGAACAGCCACCCCGGCTCATCTCGCCGCAGCCGTGGGAATATGAGGGCATCCCAAATGACGTCTCCATCGACTTTTCAGATATCCGCGGGCAGGAAAAAGCAAAGCGCGCGATGGAGATTGCCGCGGCGGGCGGGCATAACATCCTTTTGATCGGCAGTCCCGGTTCGGGCAAGAGTATGCTTGCCAAAGCCCTGCCCGGCATATTGCCCGACTTCACATTCGGCGAGGCGCTGGATGTGACGCAGATCCATTCCGCCGCCGGTGAAACAAAGCAGGGCCGCGCGCTTATAAGCGTCCGCCCGTTCCGCAGCCCGCACCACACAGCATCTTCCGCCGCCATCATCGGGGGTGGGCAAAAGTGCCTGCCGGGCGAAATCAGCCTTGCCCACCGCGGTGTGTTATATTTTGATGAGCTACCGGAGTTTGAGCGCAATGTGCTCGAGGCGCTGCGCCAACCCCTTGAGGACGGTGTCGTTTCCGTATCCCGCGCGAACAATAAAGTAAGTTACCCGGCGGATTTCATGTTTGTCTGCTCCATGAACCCCTGCCCGTGCGGCAATTACGGCTCAGACGCGGAATGCCGCTGTTCGCCTACGCAAATTGGCCGCTACCTTTCCAAAATATCCGGGCCGCTTTTAGACCGGCTGGATATCCATGTGGAGATGGGCCGCATACAATATGGCGAGCTGCACGGCCAAGGCGCGCAGGAAACCTCTTCCACCGTCCGCCAGCGCGTCAACCGCGCGCGCGATGTGCAACGCAAACGGTATGGCAAGCTCGGGAAATACTGCAACGCGCAGCTTATGTCCGCGCAGCTAAAGGAATACTGCCCCATCCACCCCGCGGCGGAAGAGCTTTTAAAAAACGCCTATGAAAAAATGAAGATGAGCGCACGTTCGTACACCCGCGTCCTGCTTGTCGCGCGCACGATTGCCGACCTAGACGGCAGCGCGCAGGTGCTTGCGCCGCATATTGCCGAATCGATACAATACCGCACGCTTGACAGGAAGTATTGGGCGAACAGGTACGACTAGATTATTTGGATGGTAGTGGTGCGCGGACATAAAAGCAATATCAAAGAATTCATTGGTTTTCCGTACTCACGTTTCTTCAGCTTTTTCAAATATGTATTGCGTGTCGCCACTATCTTTTGTTATTTGATCATAAAGTCTGCCGTCTTCTCCCAAAGTCAATATGTATATCCGCCAAATAATCGTTGGATCGGCTTTGTAGACAGTGATTACATTGTCCTGAATTGCATACCCATAATCTTCTTTCTGATTCCAGTTAATTTCAACGGAACGATCTTCATAAAAAGCCAACCTATATTGATGCCCGTCATATGTATATGTCCATTCTCCCCATATGATTTGATTTAGCTCGCTATCTTCATCGTTTCTGCTCATATCGTCATATTGCTCTTGTGTTTCCGTTTCTAGCCGCTTTGTTGCTTCCTCGTAATAATCCTCAAAGGACTTTTCAGGTATATAGGAACTCTCGCTTGATGATCCTTCTATCTGCGTGATAGTTTCTCTCACTATGGATTCTACGTCCGGGGCAGCGCATCCAAGATTCAACACGATCGCACAGAATAATAATGGCATGGCTACAACCCATTTTTTCATTTTGATGTTTCCCCTCAACTATAATAACGATATTCAACAGAATGATATTAACTATGTTACAATTCTAGCTTATATAGGAACATAATGCAATAAAAACCGGCTACATTATGAACACCATGAACTGTCTGTTTGTTTTTATTGTGCAAACACGGGTACTGATCGAAATCATCCAATAGTCCATGCTTCGAGTGGACTTTTGGATGATTTATGTGATGGTTAGACTATTTAGATGACGCCTCAGCGCGGGCTTAAAAGCAAAAATCGCGCACCACTGCTGATGCGCGACAAGCCTGCGGGCGCTTGCCCGCCGTCCGCATTCCCCAAAAAGGCGCAGACACTATTTCCGATTGCTTTTTGCAGTCTTTAGTGTCGCCGTCAATATGTTTTTTATATCAAGACAATCAGTGAGCAGGCTCTGAAATTCCTGGTCATCGATATATTCGGACAATCTCAACAAACGAATCCAGTATTCCGTCTCTGCCGTTTCCTTTTGCGCTATTTGCATTTTTGAAATGAAATCGGCAATACTGCTTCCATAGTTTGCTTCGTTAATGTTCGCACCAATAGAAGTTCCGCTCCTAATAATTTGCTTTGAAATAACACTTTCTTTATGGATCTTAATCAAGTATCCATGCAGTTTGACAATTCGGGCAGCGAAATTCAGTGATTTTTCTAAAAGTACATTTTCTCTGGGCATTAGCCTACCTCACGGTCAAATGAAAAATGATGAATGATCCGCCTTTCGGCTAATGATGAATGATGAATACAAAAAGTGCGGTTTGCACAGCTCCTGACCTATATTCATCATTCAAAATTTATCACTCATCATTCTTCATTGCGGCTTAGGCCGCACTTTTTGGTACACCCGGTTGGAATCGAACCAACGGCACATGGCTTAGAAGGCCATTGCTCTATCCCCTGAGCTACGGGTGCGCGTTTCCTTTTTCCTTCCGCCTAATCGCGACCGGAAACCGAATAAAATTATAGCATCAGGGAACTGTAAAGTCAAACGCCGTAATATGCAAAATAAGCCTTGCTATCGCAGAAAAACTGTGATAAAATCAACTTTGTTCGCGAATCCGGTTTCGGGTTTGACAGAAAAAAGAAGTAGGACGGTCCGCTGCCTTGAGCTTGGTAAGAACGTCTGTAGCCGAAGGAGGGCTCAAAAAATGAATGATATGATCAAAGCGATCGAAGCGCAGCAACTGAAAACCGACCTGCCCACGCTTAAGATAGGCGATACGGTGAAAGTAAACGTGAAGGTTGTGGAAGGCAGCAGGGAAAGAATACAGGTGTTTGAAGGATACCTGATCGCACAGAGGGGCGGCGGTATTTCCGAAACAATCACGGTGCGCCGCGTATCTTATGGCATCGGCGTGGAGAGGACGTTTCCCATCCACTCGCCGCGTATCGATTCGATTCAGGTGGTGCGCCACGGCAAGGTGCGCCGGGCAAAGCTCTACTATCTGCGCGACAGGGTGGGCAAAGCCGCCAAGATCAGAGAGAAATAACAACAACAATGAATATCCGGTGCGCCGTGTGGCTGCCGGGTATTTTTTTGCGTGAGTACTCCCCTTTACGATAACGCTGTTTTTAGATATACTGAAAGAAAAGGAGGGCGGCATGGACATCCAATGGTACCCCGGCCATATGACAAAGGCGCGGCGGCAGCTTGCGCAAAAATTGAAAATGATAGACATCGTGATAGAGGTACTGGACGCGCGCGCGCCCGCAAGCTCGGTGAACCCGGATTTTGACGACCTGCTTGCAAGCAAAAACAGGTTTTATGTGCTGAATAAAGCCGACCTGGCGGATGAAGCCGTTACAAAAAAGTGGGTCGGTTATTACAAAGAACGCGGCATACCGGCGCTTTCCTTTTCGGTGAAGGGCAGCACCGGCCCGCTCAAAAAAAGTATTATGGAAAACGCGCGGGGTTTGCTGCAAAAGTATAAGGATAAAGGGATGCGCCGCACGCTGCGCGCGCTTGTCGTGGGTATTCCGAATGTAGGTAAATCCGCCATATTAAACCGCCTCGCGGGTTCCCGCAAGATGAAGGAAGGCAACAAGCCGGGAGTGACAAAGGCGTTGCAATGGGCAAAGATCGACGAATACCTTGAGATCATGGATTCGCCCGGGCTGCTGTGGCCAAAATTCAAAGACGAGCGGACGGGCGCTGTGGTGGCGCTGATCGGCAGCGTAAAGCTCGATATACTGGACGAGGAAGCGCTGGCGTTTTATCTGGTGGGCCTGCTGAAAAAGTCCGCGCCGGACATGCTGTGCAAGCG
>DOMW01000081.1:7403-7571 GCA_003510345.1 Clostridiales bacterium
AAAACCGTGCTGGATGAATTTAAAAACGGAAAGATGGGGCGGATTTCGCTGGAGACGCCGCCCGGGTACGTGGAATGAGCGAAACGCGGGCGGAAAAACAGCAACGGCGGCTTGCTGAAACGACAGTGTATGAAAGGCCGCACTGGGAACGGGGCGAGTATGTGGCAG
>DOMW01000053.1 GCA_003510345.1 Clostridiales bacterium
TGAACGCGAGACGAGCAAGCCGCTGTTCCTTGCGGCGCGGCGAGCCCGCAGTGAAGCGGGAACGAGGGGGATTGTCAAGGGGGGCGAAGGGTGGAAATTCCGAATCCCCCTGCCCCCCTTGACGCCCAGCGGCAGCGTCCAAAAATATCCACGGTAGAAAATATTTTCATTTCAACAGTAGCGCAGGGGCGAGTTCAAATCCCACTTTCCTAACCGGGGCACAAATAAACTTGTTCAACTGTCACGCCAAAAAGACGCACGGTCTGCGTTAATCAGCACTTACCTAAAAACACCAAACAGGCTGCCCGCAAAATCACGGGCAGCCTGTTTGTAATTTGGGGGGGAATTTCCTCTTCGGAAAAAATCAGTCGTTTGGTTTCACGACCACCTTCATCGCGCCGTCCAAACGGTTTTTGAAAATATCGCACGCTTTGTTGAACTCGACCAACGGGAAAGAGTGCGTAATCATGCTCTTCGCGTCGATCATGCCATTGCTCATCATTTGCAGCACGTCTTTTCCGGCGTTGGGGTTCGCCCGGGAACCCAGCAGATGGATCTGGTTCATCACAAGCGTTTTTACAGGTATCATATGCAAGTCGTCTTTAGGCAGCGACACTACGGCGACCTTGCCGTCTTTCGCTGCGCAATAGATGCATTGCTGGAACGCAGCGTCACTGCCCGCGCTTTCAAAAACCTGCGTCGCGCCGAGACCGCCGGTGATTTCCCGCACCTTCCCTACGACATCGTCGCATTCCTCATAGTTTACGGCATAGTCCACACCCATCTTCTCCGCCAGCTTGAGGCGGTCGCGGCGGCCGACCATAATGGTCTTGCTGCCCATTGCCTTGGCGATCTGCATGGCAAATATGCCGATAGGGCCGGGGCCGATCACAAGCGAATAGGTGCCGGGCGCAACGCCCGTAAGGCGGATCATGTGCAGCGCCGTGCCCGCGGTATCCGCAAGCGACGCTTCCTCATACGTAACATTATCCGGTATTTTGGAAAGCGCTTTCACATTGTACGCGTTGTATTCCGCGTAAGCGCCGTTTGCCGTAAAGCCGTAATGCCTGTGGCCCGTGTCCGCTTTGCCGTGGTTTAAGCAAAGGTTATACATGCCGCGCTTGCAGTTATCGCATGTGCCGCAGCCGCAGTGCGCCTCGCCCGCGACCCTGTCGCCCACTTTAAACTCTGTCACCCCTTCGCCAAGCGCCACTACCTCGCCGGAAAACTCATGGCCGGGAATGAATGGAAACTGCGGCGGCCAGAACGGGAACCCGCCCGTAAGAAGCGTCGGGTCGGAACCGCAGATCGCCACAGCCTTTATTTTAACCAGCACTTCCTTAAACGCTGGTTTGGGCACAGCCACTTCTTCAATGCCGTAATCGTTGTGGGCGTGCATCACCAGCGCGTTCATTTTATCTTTCATGTTTATCCCCCTTCTCGGTTATTTCTTGGTATACCTCTCTTTTACCTTTACGACCGTCATCCGAAGCGGCACAACGGAAGTGTTTTCCGCGGAATGCGCCACGCCCTTCGGCGCAAAGTACATATCGCCTTCGCGTATCTCATAGCGTTCGTCGCCAACCGTGAAAATGCCTTCCCCGCCCTGGAACAATATGATTTCGTCGCAATCGTCATGGGCATGCGCGGCGTGCGCTTTGCCGGGTGAGCAGAACGAAGAGCCTACCAAAAAATAATCGGTGGGGATGATCTCAGCCGTTTGCTCCGTGTAGATGCCGTACTCGCTCGGGAATTGGTTTCCATCCCCCAATTTTGCCAGATACTTGCCCTCTCTTTTCAATTCTCCTGCCATTTGTCTGTCTCCTTTCGATAATAAACGTCATTTAGATACTACATACCCTTTATACGTATGTGAAAAGATAATTCGGGGTTCATGTGTTTCGGAATGCTGCGGCACTTGCTGCCAACTATTGTTTTCATTCTACTACTTATTATTTCATCCGTAAATAGTCAAAACTTTTTGAAGTATGGGCAGTTTTCATCAATTCTCGCGTTTTTTCATCATTGTCCCCGCCATAGCGCGAAACACACCGGAAAAAGGTGCGAGCCACACAGGCGTACCGATGAAAAAAGCGGTTTTATCATGAAAAACAGCCATGTGTAAACTGGCGCGCGGCTATTTACCTGCCGTTTGGAACATAGTAATATAATAGTACTCCGCCACGAAACAGCAGCCTGGGAATGACAATCTTACAGTGGCGGAGTACTATCGGCCATGTCCGGCGGTTGCCGCGCAAGCGGCGAGCCGGACGGCAATTTTATATGGAACAAAGCTATTTACGCCCTTTATTTTACCAGATCACAATGGATTTATTATTAATTGATTGGAGGTAGAAGCCATGCCCTTAATGACAAGTGAACAGTATGTGAAAAGTATCCGCCGCATGGAACGCAATATCTATTATATGGGGGAGAAACTCGAAAACCCGGTGGACCATCCTGTGTTGCGCCCGTCCATGAATTGCCTGATCGACACGTATGATATGGCGTTCATGCCGGAATATGAAGACCTGATGACGTCCACGTCTCTTATCACCGGCAATAAAATCAACCGCTTCAACAATATCCACAAGAGTATCGAAGACCTGAACAAAAAAGTGAAGCTGCAACGGCTGATGGGCCAGCGCACAGGCTCCTGCTTCCAGCGCTGCGTCATTATGGACGCGGCAAACGCCTTTTACGCCACGACATACGACATAGACCAAAAACACGGCACGGAATATTTTGAGCGTTTTAAAAAGTTCATGGTGCGGGTGCAGGACGAAGACCTGATCGTAGGCGGCGCGCTTACCGACCCAAAAGCGGACAGGAGCAAAGGCCCGCGCGGGCAGGACGACCCGGATATCTACCTGCGCGTGGTGGAACGCCGGGCGGACGGCGTGGTCGTAAACGGCGCAAAAGCGCACCTTACCGGCATCACAAACTCGCATGAGGTGATCGTGCTGCCCACAATGGCGATGCGCCCGGGCGACGAGGACTACACCATCGCGTTTGCCATACCGCTGGACGCGCCCGGCATAACAATGATCGTGGGGCGGCAGTCGTGCGATACGCGCAAGATGGAAAACACCACCATCGATGTGGGCAACGCCTGTTATGGCGGCATGGAGGCGCTCACGATATTCGACCACGTGTTTGTCCCGAACGAACGGATCTTCATGGACGGCGAAACGGACTTCTCCGGGCTGCTGGTAGATCGCTTCGCGGGTTACCACCGAAACAGCTACGGCGGCTGCAAAACAGGCGTGGGTGACGCGGTGATCGGCTGCGCCTGCCTGAACGCGCAATATAACGGTATAGAGAAAGCCAGCCATGTGAAGGACAAGCTGATCGAAATGACGCAGCTCAACGAACAACTTTATTGCGCCGGCATCGCCAGCTCGTGCGAGGGATACAAAACGGCCGCGGGCAATTATATGGTGAACCTGCTCCTTGCCAATGTGTGTAAGCTGAACGTGACGCGCTATCCGTATGAGATCATCCGGCTGGCGGAAGATATCACCGGCGGCATCATGGTTACCGCGCCTTCCGAGGCGGACCTTAAAAACGAAGACGTGGGCCATTATATAGAAAAATACCTTGTGGGCGCGGGCGTAAACGCGGAAGACCGCATCCGCGCGCTCCGGCTAATGGAAAACTTTTCCCTGGGCACGGCGGCCGTCGCCTACCGCACGGAATCCATGCACGGCGCGGGCTCGCCGCAGGCGCAGAAGATCAACATCGGGCGGCTCGCCGGGTTTGAAGGTAAAAAAGCGCTTGCAAAGCGACTTGCCGGTATTACCGACACAAACGAAGACGATTGAGGAGGAACTGATCATGAGGGATGTTGTCATTGCCGGTGCGGCGCGCACGCCTTTCGGCAAGTTCGGCGGCGCGTTTAAAGATATGAAAGCGGCTGAACTGGGCGGTATCGCGATAAAAAACGCGCTTGCGCGCGCAAACATAGAAGGTTCGGTTGTAGATGAAGTGATCATGGGCATGGTTGTCCCGGCGGGCGCGGGGCAGATACCCGGCAGGCAGGCTGCCGTAGCGGGGGGCGTACCGCACGAAGTACCCGCCCTCACGATAAACAAAGTGTGCGGCTCGGCCTTAAAGGCTGTGACGCTGGGCGCACAGGCCATCAAGGCTGGCGACGCGGATATCATCGTCGCGGGCGGCATGGAAAGCATGAGCAACATCCCCTACCTTTCGCGCGAAGCAAGGTGGGGCGCGCGCATGGGCCACGCGCAGCTTATTGACTCCATGATAATCGACGGCCTTTGGTGCCCGGATAATGACGCGCACATGGCGGTGATAGGCGAAGAAGTCGCAAAGAGCTACGGCGTAAGCCGCGAAGCGCAGGATCAATGGTCGCTTAGAAGCCAGAAGCGCTGGCAGGCCGCCGAGGAGCGCGGCTTTTTCGCGGAGGAACGCGTATCCGTAGAAGTAAAAACACGGAAAGGCGCGCTGGTTGTGGAAAAAGACGAGTCGCCCCGCCCGGAGACGACGCTTGAGGCGCTCGCGAAACTGCGCCCCGCTTTCGACCCGCAGGGAACGATTACGGCAGGCAACGCCCCCGGTGTAAACGACGGCGCTTGCGTGCTTGTGCTGATGAGCCGGGAAAAAGCCGAACAACTGGGCGCGCCCATACTGGCGGTGATACGCGGCTATGCGCAGGTAGCGCGTGAATCCAAATACATCGCGACAGTGCCTGCGCACGCGATAGAAAAACTGATGGAAAAATACAGCCTTTCGCTTGGCGATTTTGACCGCATAGAGATCAACGAAGCGTTCGCCGCCGTGCCGCTCGTGAGCGCAAAGGTGTTGCATATGGACGCCGACGCTATGGAAAACAAGCTGAACGTAAACGGCGGCGCTGTCGCCGTGGGCCACCCAATCGGCGCGTCGGGCGCGCGCATTTTGATGACGCTGGCCTACGAGCTTAAGCACAGCGGCAAAAAATCCGGCGTGGCCGCCATTTGCAGCGGCATGGCACAGGGGGACGCCGTGTGGGTTAC
>DOMW01000049.1:0-10414 GCA_003510345.1 Clostridiales bacterium
GTGGCCGCCACATAGGTCATCGCCGCGGCGGAAAGTACCTTTTTTGCCTCGACTTGCTCCGTCGCCGTTAGCACGCCGGACGTTTCTATATTGGAAAGCGCGCGCCGGGACGCGTTGAATTCCACCGGCAGCGTGACAAGCTGAAAAATGACCACCGCGAAAAACACCCACGCGCCGATATCGATCAATATCCGCATGGCGGAAAAGAACATACCGATCAGCAAAAGCGGAAAAGCAAGGTTGGAGCACACAGACGCGACGGGCGCGAGGCGATGCCGCACTTTCATCGGGCCGTACCTTGTCGCCTTTTGCAGCACATGGCCGCATTCGTGCGCCGCGATGGCGACGGCGGCGATGGAATGCCCCGCGAAAACGCCTTCCGAAAGGCTTACGGTGTTGTTTCTGGGGTCAAAGTGATCGGTCATATTCCCTTCGATGCTTTGTATGGTAACACCTTGCACATTGTTTTGCCGCAGCATGGAACGGGCGAATTCCGCGCCGGAAACACCGCTTTGCGCGGGCACTTTGGAATACTTTTTATACGTGCTCGAAACCTTCACCTGCGCCCAGATAGATAGTATGAGCCCGGGGATCAGTATGAGCCACGTCCAGTCAAAAAAAAGCGGGATAAAAGGCATAGTATGGCCTCCTTTCAAGCTGCCGGCAAGGGCGCGGTCACCGTTTGTCAAGCCGCTCTAGTCAGTTGTACTGCATTACCCTCTCAAGCAATGCTCCAGCTTGTGAAAAACAGGCTGTCTATTTGTATAAGTACACACATGAGAGAACCCGCAATCCAAAAGAAGCTGATATGCTTCAGAAAAAGAACGCCCGACCTCGCTTGCGCGGTGTGCATCCGACCCTGTTGTGACGATTTTGCCGCCCAGTTCCGCATACCGCCTTATGATGCCGGGGTGCGGCAGCGGGCGGGAGAACGCGTCGTATGTGCTTGTGTTGACCTCTATCCCCTTGTTTTTTTTGATGAGCAGGCGCAGTATATCGTCCAGGAGCGCGGGAAAATCATCGTAAGCAAACGGTCGGTTTTCCGGCGCGTTGGGGTCGAGGCCGTTTCTCTCGACATATTTATCCATATACCCGATGTGACCGGCCACATCAAAATTATCGAACGACTTTATGCTGTCATATAGCTCCTGCAAATATTCACGCTGCGCCTGCCGCACTGTCTTGTCGTCAAAAAAGCCTCCATAATAGGGGTCTTTTCCATTCACGACGTGCTGCGAACACAGTATAAAATCAAACGGCATCGCTTTCGCCGCCGCTTCATAAGCGGGCAGGTCGGCAAGCACGATCCCCAGCTCGAGGCCCAGCTTCACGGGGAAACCGGCAAAACGCCCGCGCGCTTTTTCGATACTCGCGCGGTAGAGTGAAAAGTCGCAATCCTGCCGGGTATCCCCAACCGGGGGGTTGAGGTCGAAATGTTCGGTAAAGCAAACCTCACGAACGCCTTTTTCCCGCGCGGTTTCAACGATGTCCTCCATGGAAGAGTGCGCGTCGAACGAGACGGTTGAGTGGATGTGGTAATCGAACATAAGTTCCTCCTTCCGGTTTGGTTTGCCTATAGTATAATTCATATTATAAATTGAATCCAGTATAAAGGAGCAAAGGGAGTGGCTGATACGCATTGATTCCTCTATTTCAATTACGGCAGCGCGCCATTTGATACGCGCTTGCCCCGCCGGGCGTCTTTCCATTTCCTCTATTCTTCCCCGTTCGGCGCACGGGCGGGCGGTGAAGAATGGATNNAACGCGCCTTTCTATTTGTGGATATATTCTATCATCGGGCAGCATTTTTTCTCATAGCGGAGTGCCCTTCCTGCTTTATCAATGACGGAGCGCCTGATGAATCGCCCGCGCTCGTGGCGAGCGGCCCACCACCACCTTTCCCGCGCGCAGCGCGGGAAAGGATGGACTCATCAACATAAAAAGTCTGTACCGCCCGGCGAGCCAATATCCACGCCGCCGACTATAATAATTTTTTCACTCACAAAATGTCCATCCCGGAACAAATAGGCCATTAGTGTGGTATACTATATAAGAAATCGAATATTGAAAAATGCCGTATTGTATTCCGCTGATTTTGGAAAGAGGGAAGCGCGATGCACGAAGCTGCTTACGAAAGTAAAGCCATAGAAGTGATACAGGTCGTAATCGTACTTGTTATAATTGCGAGTATGCTGCTGCCAATGCTGACGACTGCCGCGCAAGCGCAGCCCTCGGCCGACGATGCGGCCACGTTCGGCGAATATATGCGTTTTCGCGGCGAAGGCGCAAACCAGCTGCAAAGCGCGCTCAAAGAAACATTCCGGCTGTATTCCACCGGGCAGGGCGCGTTCCTCACGGGGCTGCTTTCCGGGCTGCCCTCGGGCGCCTCCGCCGTCGCCCTCTTTTGCTGCCTTGTCGTGGGCGGTTTTTTCCTTTCCGTATTCATCGCCGTGAAAAACGTGATACGGTATGTGTTTGACTGCCACAGGCTCAGTCTGATTTTATGGGTATACCTTGGCCTTATCTTTCTGATGACGCAATGCACAAACCCAGCCGAGGCGTTCTTTTGGTATGCCGGCGCGGTGCGGTATACGCTGCCCGCCATGGCGATGTTTTTTGGAATAGGCGTGGCTTTGAAATCCTTTCGGTATAAAAGGCCGGGGATCCGGTTTTGGCAGTTCACAGGCAGTGCGGCGCTGTTGTTTTTCGCGTGTGGCGGTTCCCTTGTGATCGCTGCGTTTTTATGCTGGATCGTGTTTCTGGGCGCAGTCAGCGCGTTTCTTTATAAAGCGCCTTTTAGGGGAAAGCTGCTGTTTTTACTTGCGGTTTGCGCCGCAGGGTTGTGGATCAATCTACTTGCGCCGGGGAGCGCGCCTGCCGCGCTGGGGTCGGGGCTGCCCGTAGCTGCCCGCGCGCCGTGGGTGCTGCCCGCTTTCCTTGCTTTCGTACTGCCGGTTTTGTTCGTGCCGGTAAGAAGTATTGCGGAACGGTCGGGTTTCGCGTTCGCGCACCCGCTGCGGTGCGTTGTTTTTTCGCTCACTGCCGTGGTGCCCATTCTCGTTCCTCTGTTCACCGGATACAGCGACGGTATGGGGCAGGCCTATGTACAGTGCGCCACCTGGCTTATATTCGCGCTGGTGTTCTTTAACTATGTTTATTTGGTTGGCGCGCGTGTGAAGGCGCGTGCCTAAGGACTGGGGATGCGAACCCGCTTTAATCAGCCATTACCTAAAAACCACGATAATGCCAGCTTCAATCACAGTATACCGAACGCGCTGTATTGACCATCGCCGTGGAAAAACTGCCCGTAAGAAACGCAAGGCATTCAAATTCCAGAAAATACGGCGCGGTCACATCATAAAAAAGCTGTACTTCGGGGGGGAATTCCGAGTCCTGTTCATAAAAAACTACTTTGAACGGGATTTTGGGGAGAAGGGTGAACCGCCATTCATGTTTTCCGGGCGCGTCTTCTATGCAGGTTCCCCCGAGCAACACAGCTGCTTTTGCGAACAGCGCGTAGTTTTGCCCGAATGCACGCACGAGCGGGTCGCTCATGATAGCTTTTTGCTGCGCGTTTCGTGCCTCAAGCGTGCCGTACAGGCTCTGGAATGGCACAAATTCATTTTTTGGCCGCCCCACGCCCGGGGAAAGCACATAGTAGAGCAGCACATTTTTTGTGTTGACCGGAACGGGCGCATCGTCCTGTGCGGCAACGCCCTGTCGGTCTATCACGTAATCACGCGCAAGGAAGCGGATGGCAAGCGTATCCCCGGAAAGCGAAAGGCCCAGCCTGCCGGAAATTTCAGCGAAATCACAGGCGGACAGCCTTGTGGTCAGGTGTTCATAGATCGCGTCATAGCCCCCCGGCATTACGGCTCCCCCACCATCGCTTCGCACGCAAGTATGACCTGAATATTCTCCAGCTCTATTGCATTGAGCTCACTATCCGCCACCGTGTGCAGATCCATGCTTGTATACCAGCTATATTGGCTGTAATGATTGCGGTAGATTTCCTTCTGAAAAGCGTTGCCGTGCCGCGCGAATATTTCGTTGCGCACAAACCCCAGCAATTCAGCCTGGCTGTATGCCGGATAGGCCGCCGTTTTTTCCAGCACTTGTTCCGCAGTCAACAGCACCTGCCCGGAATCGGGGAAGATAAAGCCGTTTTCATCGAAGGGAGCGGATGGATCGGCCTGCCCCGCCTGCTGTTCCTGCGGCGCGTTCACTTCGCGCAGGCCGCCGATTTCCACATCGGCGATGCTGTAGCCGTAAGCGCCCTGCGCGTTTTCTGCCAGCCACACGGACATCTCCGCTTCGTAAGTAACGCCCGGTTCGACTAACGTGAGGGCATAGTGGTAAGCCGTATCTTCGGAAAACGCCAACGGCGCGGTATCCGCATAAACCACATTGGAATACCCATTTTCGCCAATCATCACATAATAATCGGCGCCGTCCGCCACAACGGTGTAATTATCTGGGATAAAGTAACTGATTTGAAATGCCTGCGGCCCAAACGCGGACTGCATATACCGCTCGATCTCCTCCGCGGTCAGCTTCACACTTTCGCTGCCCTCGCGCGTACCCAATATACCATATTCCTTGCGCTCGGCGTACCGTTCGGCATTGACATATTGGTAGAGAAAGAGGTTGGCGAAATCACTCGGGAGCCTTTCGCCCGGGGAAAAATAATAACCGGAAAACTCCGCATCCGCAATATAGGCGAGGGGCAGGCAAAGGGAATCGAAGATCGCTTTGGGGATCATAGCGTTTTGCTGCGGCGCGGGCGTTTCGGAAGGCGGCGGTTCTGCGGAAGGCACAGCCGTTTCGCCGGATGGTGCCGCTTGCCGCCACGCGCTTGAACCAAGCGCAGGGAGCAGCGAACAGGCTGTGGCCGCAAAACAAAAAACCAGAAGAAACGAAAAAATAATAATTTTTTTCATTGACCTAAAACTCCGGAAAGTTAATACTATTATTTATTATATCATGAATGGGTGGCATTGCATACCCTTGCCTAACCAAGGGAGTACCCGGTTGCATTGATAAAGAGTCATCCGATGTAAAGAGTAAACCGCTCTTGCTGTTCCTTCTTCCGCCGGGGACGGCGTTATTTCAAATTCGCGATTTTTTTTGCCGTAAATTCGTCCGTAATCAATATGTTAAAAAGGCGGGCCCGCGCCGCGCCGAGAATGGAGGGCGCTTTGAATTCACCACCCGCCGCGCCGATCACATACGGCGTTTTTCTGAGTGCCTCCACGGGAACGGTGATCATACGCCCGCTGATGCTGAGCTTCGGAAGGTTGCCCTGCGCGTCATAAAAATGCGAGCATACGTTCCCAACGCACGCGTCCGCGATCAACTCGTCATAAATCTTTTCCAGTGTGTCTTCTTTTTTGACTGTTGTGGAATGCGCGGGGTCACCGTCGATGCCCACAATAGCGATATCCATGCGCATCATCTGTTCAAACAGGGCCTTGATGTCGTTGGAATTTTTCAGTGTCTCTGTAAGGGCCTCATCCTGCGAGATGAGCGGCGCCAAAAATGTGGACGAGGAAGAATTCTGGAAATTGGACGCGACCCGTTCACACAGCGTAGACGCCAGCGCATACGGGTTTTCAGACGATTGGGTACGCATGCCGCCTAAAAGCGGCACCACGGTAATGTCGCGCCGCGCGCTGTCCGGCGGGATATAATTTGTCATGGTTTGCAGCGTATTGCCCCAGCCGATACCCACCGTCATGCCGGATTTTAAGACATTCAGGAAATACTGCGCGGCCGCCGAGCCGATGCTGCTGTTTAGCGCTTCCTGCGACGGGCTGCCCACCGAAAGGATCTTTACGTCCAAAAGGCCCAGCTTTTTACGGATCACCTGTTCCAACTCGATATGGCGCTTGCCCATGCGCGTATCGTGTATCTCAAAGGTAATGATCCCTTCTTCCTTTGCTTCGCCGATCAGTTTGATCAGCGTGGGGCGGGAAATATGGAACAATTCGGCTATCTCCGATTGGGTTTTGCCCTCATTGTAATACAGGTAACAAGCCTTTAGCTTAATATAATAACGTTCGTCCGGTGATAACGGCATATTCTTCTACCCTTCACTTCATTTTGNNAAGGCATCCAGCATGCCGCGTGCCGCGGCCGCTTTTTCAGACGCCTCGCCATATGCTTTGCACAAGATATCGTACGCAGTCTGCAAATGTGCGGCGGCCTTTTCGTAATCGCCGGCCTTCGCGCAGGCATAGCCGAGGTTTTGGCAGAGCATGGCGTACTCCACGCTGTTTGGCATGTCGCGCGCTAAAATCGCCTCCGCCCGCGCGTAAGCTGAGACGGCGTCCTCATAGTTTTCCCGCGCCGCCAGCGTTGCGGCAAGATTGGCAAGCGCGGACGCGTACCGCACATCCTTTGTTCCGGCTTGCTCAAAAAGAGCGAGCGCTTCCTGCAAGTTTTCCTCCGCGCGCCCGTGCTCTCCCGTCTGCCGGTAAACGGCGGCAAGGTTGGCCTGAGCTGTCGCGATATCCTCTGAAAGTGCGCCGGACGTTTTTGCCGCGGCAAGCGCCTCCTCCATCAATTTTGCGGCCTCCGCCCCGTCGCCCTGCTCAAAGGTAAACAGCGCGAAGTTATTGAGCGTATTCGCGTAAAGGTCACTTTGCTTGCCCACGGTGCGCGCAAGCACGGCAAGCGATTCCCGGAAATAGCGTAGCGCGTTTTCCGTATCCCCCATAAGGCGGCAGGCGCCCGCGAGGTTATTGAGGCTGCTGCCGTATTCGGCGGTCTCCATGCCGAGGTGCGTCAGAATGAGCCGGGAAGCATACTCATATGTTTCGACGGCGGCGGCAAAACGGCTGGTATTTCTATAAAAATTCCCCTGTTCTGTTACAATAGCGAGGAACAGGGCATTGAACCCGCCGCAGCAAGGCTGGTGCGCTGTGCGCTGCCGCTGCAAATAACTGTCGATTTCTTCCGTGTTGCCTTTTTCATAGAGCGCGTCCAGTTGTGAAAAAAAATCTTCCGGCTTCATGGACATATTGTTTACGTCACACTGTTCCATGGGGAATCCTTTCGTGATTGTTACATATGTTAAGAGAGTAAACATTATTCAAACGTCTTTTTGCTCATTATACACCATTCCCACAAGAAATCAACTGTTTTTCACACATTTTTTGCTGTGGGTCAGGCGTTTTTCCCACAGAAAGGTTTTAACCGTCGCCGATAAAATTACGTTGACAACTGCGCGGAAATCGGCTAAAATAAAGCATATGGCAGTAACTTTTGAGAATTTGCTTTATATTTGTAAACAGCCAACAAGGAAACTTTCGGTAAAATCCGAAAAAACCACACGTAGGGATAAAGGAGCAGTGAGGCTTATGGAACTGACAAAAGAACAAATGAAAAAGATCTATCGCCAGATGTATTCTTCCAGAGTATTTGAAGAACGCGTAAACGAGATGTTCATGAAAGGGCTGATCCACGGGACGACGCATCTTGCGGTTGGGCAGGAAGCGACAGCGGCGGGCGCGGTGAACGCCATCCGCCCGGACGATTATATTATGAGCTCGCACCGGGGCCATGCGCACTGCATCGCGAAGGGCGCGGACTTAAAGCGCATGATGTGTGAACTGCTCGGCAAGCGCGACGGCTTTTGCAAGGGTCTTGGCGGTTCCATGCACATCGTAGATATCACCGTGGGCAACTATGGCGCGAACGGCGTTTTAGGGCCGGCCATCCCCATGGCGACAGGCGTGGCGCTCGCCATCAAAAAAGATAAGAGCGATAAAGTGATCGTGGACTTTTTTGGCGACGGCACAACAAACGAGGGTTTGTTCCACGAGGCGCTCAATATCGGCGCGCTTTGGAAGCTGCCCATTGTCTACTTCTGCGAGAATAATAAATACGGCATGTCCACGCCGGTGGAAAAGAGCGTTTCCGTACCGGATATCGCCACGCGCGCACAGGCATACGGCATACCCGGCGTCATTGTGGACGGCATGGACGTGCTTTCCGTGATAGAGGCGGTGGAACAGGCGGCCGCGCGCGCAAGGCGCGGCGAAGGGCCCACGCTGATCGAGGCGAAAACCTACCGCTACCTCGGCCATTCCAAGAGCGACAAGCGCGCGTACCGGACGCGTGAGGAAGAGGCCGAATGGAAGAAGAGAGACCCCATCAAAAACTTTGGGGAATATATGATGAAGAACGGCATAAGCGAGCAGGAGATAAACGATATCAGGGCAAGCATCGAGCAGGAATGCGAAGATGCGGTGCTGTATGCGCAGTCGGCGGAAGTGCTGCCGCTCGCGGAAGCGCAAGAACTCATCTTTGCATAACGGAGGAACTGATCAATGGCGAATATAACATATTTACAGGCAGTCGCTAGCGCGCTGCGGGAAGAAATGAAACGGGACGATAAAGTGTTCATGATGGGAGAAGACATGGGCGTATACGGCGGCTGCTTCGGCGTGACGCGCGGTTTCCTCGAGGAGTTCGGGGAAGACAGGATCATGGATACCCCCATATCGGAAGGCGGGTTCACGGGCGTGGCGATCGGCGCGGCGATGGCCGGCTACCGCCCCATCGTGGAATATATGTTTTCCGACTTTGTGACCTGCGCGATGGACCTTATCACAAACCAGGCCGCGAAAGCGCGGTTTATGCTGGGCGGGCAGGTGAAGGTGCCCATGGTTATCCGCACCCCCGCGGGCAGCGGCACGGGCGCGGCGGCGCAGCACTCCCAATCTTTCGAGGCGTGGTTTTGCCATGTGCCCGGGCTGAAGGTCATCATGCCTTCCACCCCCTACGACGCGAAGGGCCTGCTGAAAGCGGCTATCCGTGACGACAACGCGGTCATGTTCTACGAGCACAAGCTGCTCTACAGCACAAAAGGCGAGGTGCCGGACGAGGAATACGTGCTGCCCATCGGCAAGGCGGATGTAAAGCGGCAGGGCAAGGACGTTACGATCATCAGCTATTCCCTTACGCTGTTAAAAGCCCTTCAGGCGGCGGAAATGCTGGAAAAAGACGGCATAGACGCGGAGGTTGTGGACTTGCGCACCTTAACGCCGCTTGACGCGGAGACCATTATCGCTTCCGCGAAAAAGACGGGCCGTGTGCTGGTGGCGCATGAAGGCGTGCAGAAATTCGGCGTGGGCGCGGAGGTCGCTTCGGTCATAAACGACAGTGAAGCGTTCTTCTGGCTGGATAGGCCGGTTCGCCGGTTTGGCGGCGCGGATATGCCTATCCCGTATTCACCGCAGCTTGAAGCGCAGGTCGTTCCGCAGGCGGACACCATTTACGAAACAGTAAAAGACTTACTGAAATAAGGGGGGCAAAACGATGAAAAGAGTGATGTCCACACCCGCGGCGCGGCGCGTGGCGGGCGAGAGGCGCATCGACATAAGCGCCATCCGCGGCACGGGGGAAGGCGGCTATGTGCAGCTTTCGGACGTGCTTGCCTTTAAAGGCGGCAAGGCGACCTTCCTTGCGCGGGCGGTCGCCGAATACCTGGGCGTAGATATCCACGCGGTCACGGGCGATGGCACTGTGAAAAAAGCGGATGTGCTGGCCTATAAAGAACGGATGGGGCAGGATCGGGTTGTTCCGCTGGACAACATGCGCAAGACGATCGCGCGGCGGATGGCGGAAAGCCTGCGGACGGCAGCGCAATACACGATCATGTCCGAAGCGGACTGTTTTGAGCTTAAGAAATTTATGAAGGCCTACACGGCGGATTGCCTTGCGGCCACCGGCATAAAGCCCACCTATACGGATTTGCTTTTAAAGGCCTGCGCCGTCGCGCTGAAAAAGAACCCGATGATCAATTCTTATTTCATGGACGACCACCTGCTTTTAAAAGGCGATGTGAATATTGGTATCGCGGTGTCGCTGGGTGAAAAAGGGCTGATCGTGCCCAACATCAAAAATGTGCACATGCTTTCGCTGCAAGAGATCACAGAAAAACGCGCGGCCGCAGTGGAACGCGCGCGCGCCGGGAAGCTTGCCCCCGAGGAGTATGAGGGCGGCACGTTCACGATTTCCAATTTGGGGATGTTCGGGATTGAGAATTTCACCGCCATCATCAACCCGCCGGAGTCGGCGATCCTCGCCGTCAGTTCGACGCGGAAGAAGGCGGTGGTGTTGCCGGACGCCAGCGGGAACGACGCCATTTTCATCCGCCCGATGATGAACATCCAGTTGACGGTTGACCATCGGTTGATCGACGGGCTGCTGGCGGCGCAGTGGGTGGCTTGCTTCAAGGGTCTGTTGGAAAATCCCGTCACCATTCTCATGTAGTTCCACAACGCGGCATTTGCGGGAACCGCATCCGCAAATGCCGCATGAACTCACGGCTACCAGCAGGAGTAGGAGGCGTCATACATGCCGGATCATAAATACAATCACGACATCACCGTCATCGGCGGCGGCC
>DOMW01000049.1:10440-16073 GCA_003510345.1 Clostridiales bacterium
TGGGCGGCGTCTGCCTGAACGAAGGCTGCATCCCCACAAAGACCCTTCTCCGGACAGCCAACCTGCTGCACGAGATCAGGCACGCGGGCGAATTCGCCATCGAGGGCCTGGACGCCGGCAAGGCCGTCGTCAATATGAAGAAACTTCAGGCCCGCAGGGAAAAGGTCATCGCCACGCTGGTCGGCGGCGTCGGCGCGCTTGTGCGCGCGAACAAGATAACGCTGGTCACGGCAGAGGCGAAGTTTGTCGACGCGCATACGATCGAGGCGGGCGGGAAGAAAATCACGTCCGACTTCTTCATCATCGCCACGGGTTCGGACGTGTTCATGCCGCCGTTCATCGCGCAGGAAGGGAAGAACACGCTCATCACAAGCCGCGAGGCGTTGACGCTGGACAAAGTCCCCGGCTCCATCGCCATCATCGGCGGCGGCGTCATCGGCGTCGAATTCGCCGCGCTCCTGAACCGTCTGGGGAGCAGGGTGACGGTTCTGGAACTCCTTGAGCACATCATGCCCATGGTCGACCCGGAAGTGTCGGGCCTTGCGAAAAAGCGTCTGGAGCAGGACGGCGTCGTTTTCAAAATGCAGGCCAAAGTCACGAAGGTCAAGGACAACACGGTTCACTACGAACTGGGCGGCAAGCAGGAATCGGTCAAGGCGGACATGGTGTTGATGGCTGTCGGCCGCGTGCCGCATACGGCCGGGCTGAACGCGGAGGGGATCGGGATCGAGTTCGACCGGAAAGCGATCAGGACGGATTCGCGCCTCCGGACAAACATCCCGAACATCTACTGCATCGGCGACGTGAACGCCAAGGTGATGCTGGCGCACGTGGCGTCGCACGAGGGGATGATCGCAGTGGAGAACATCTGCGGCCACGACGCCGAGATGCGATACGACAGGATTCCGTCCTGCATCTATCTTGATCCGGAGATCGCCTGCATCGGCCTGACCGAGGCGCAGGCGAAGGAATCTGGCCGGAAAATCAAGGTGGGCAAATTCAAAATGGCCGGCAACGGCAAGTCGCTGGTCGAGGGCGATACGGACGGCCTGGTGAAGGTGATTCTGGACGCCGACCTGGGCGAGATTCTCGGTCTTCACATGTACGGCAAGCACGTGACCGAGATGATTTCGGAGTTGTCTGTCGCGACGACGCTTGAGGCGACGGCGGACGAGATTATCGAATCGATTCATCCGCACCCGACGGTGAGCGAGGCTATTCCCGAGGCGTTCATGGCGGCGTACGGCAGGCAGATTCACGGCATGTAATCATGGGTTTTGCAGTTCCGTGTTGTGTGTGTACGTTGTGTCATGTGTGAAGTGTGTGGTGTGTGCGTCACTTGTGTGGAGTGACGAACCGCGCCGTGCCGGGCGCGGATGCGGCGTCCGCTGTGTGTGGCGGACGCCGTTTTTCTTTGGCTCCGCGGCGGGCGTTTTTGGTATTGATAATACGCCGCGCATGGGCGACAATGGAGACAATGCAGGAGCAGCCTCTACGGCGCGGAGACATGATGAAAATATCCATTTCCACCCTCAGCAAGCGTCAGGATGACGTGTCGCGGCCGGGTATCTCGAAAAACATGCCTTGAGCGACGGGCTTGAAACGATGGACGCCCTCATCGCAGCAACGGCTGTCAGGCACAACAGCGTTTTGGCGACCGGGAACGCCAGGCATTTCAGGGTAATCCATGATCTGCGGATTGAAAAACACACTGATGCCTGATTGATAAAACGGCATGCAGGGCAAAGGGTCATGCACGAAGACAAAAAGCGCATCATCTCCGCATGGAACCAGTTTCTTCAGGAGCCCGACGCCGACATAAAGGACGTCAGGCCGGTGATACTGGACTCGTGGCGCCGTTCCCGCGCGCTCGGCGTCAACGCTTTCAACGTCCGGAAAACCGTCCTCCCGCCGGACGAGCTCCAGCGGAAAATTCACCTGAACCGGCGTCTGCACGACACAGCCGCGCCCATCATGGAAAAGCTGTACGAATTCGTCAAGGGGACGGGCTTCTGCGCCATCCTCTCCGACCGGCACGGCACGGTTCTCAAAGTCCACGGCGACGAAAACTCCATGGACGCGGCCGAAAGCAACCTCCTTATCGAAGGCGCGGACAGGAACGAAGCGACAATAGGCACAAACGCCATCGGCACGGTCATCCACACCCGGGAGCCGCTTCAGGTCTGGGCGGACGAGCATTATTACAAGCCGAACACGGTCTGGAGCTGCTCCGGGTCGCCCATCTTCCACCCAGACGGCGAACTGGCCGGCGTCCTCTGCCTCAGCGGCAACTGGGAAAGCGTGCACTTCCACACCCTCGGCATGGTGGTGTCGGGAAGCCAGGCGATCAGCAAGCAACTTGAGCTTCAGGAACTCTTCGAAGCGACCAACGACACCCGCCGGAAGCTGGACAAGGTGGTCGAACTCCTCAACTACGGCCTCGTGTTCACCGACGGCGACGGCCGCATCACCCAGATCAATTCCCTCGCGGCGCAGCTTCTGAACATCAAGGACGCCAACAAGGAGAAAATCCTCGGCACAAGCATCAACGACTATCTGCCGCCCGCCGAATTCGATCTCAGAAGACTCCTCCGGAACGGCATGGAGGAACGGGAATTCGATCTCGACGCCTTTCAGGGCACGCTCCATCTGTCTGTCGCGAGCGTCCCGATCGGCCGCGACGGACGGCGGGAAGTCGCCATCACGATCCGGAAGACCGAGCACATACACCGGATGATCAACCGCATCGTCGGGTCGAGCGCGCGGTTCACATGGGACGACATCATCGGCCAGTCTCCGGCGATACGGGAAGTGAAGCGCCTCGCCCGCGTCGCCGCGCCGTATCCGTCAAACGTGCTTCTGACAGGCGAAAGCGGCACGGGGAAGGAACTCTTCGCCCAGGCGATCCACAACGCATCGGACAGGTCGGGCGCGCCGTTCATCGCCATCAACTGCGGCGCTCTGCCCCGGAGCCTTATCGAGAGCGAACTCTTCGGCTACGAGGGCGGCGCCTTCACCAGCTCGAAGCGGGAGGGCCAGGCGGGCAAATTCGAACTCGCGAACGGCGGGACGATTTTTCTGGATGAAATCGGCGACATGCCCTACGACGTGCAGGCAAACCTTCTCCGAGTGCTGCAAACGCGCGAGGTCGTGCGTATAGGCGGCAAGAAATCCATCCAGATCGACGTCCGCATCATCTCCGCGACCAACAAAAACCTTGAGGACAGCGTCGGGAACAACACCTTCCGCGAGGATCTGTACTACCGGCTGAACGTCTTCGCCATCAACATCCCTCCTCTCCGGGATCGGGAAGGCGACATCCGGCTCCTGTCCGACTACATGCTGCTCAAATACGCCACGAACTTCAACAAGAACGTGGTCGGCTTCATGGACGAGACCTACAGGGCGCTCAACAACTACGCATGGCCCGGCAATCTGCGGGAGCTCGAAAACACGGTCGAGCGCGCGGTCTTGGTGTGTCAGGGCGAACTGATCGCGCCGTCGGATCTGCCGGCCGGCTTTCTGGTGCGGCAGTCGCAGAGGCTGTACGCGCAGCCGCGCGAAATGACGGTGATCACAGCGTCGCAGTCCGAGGAAAACCTCATCCGCGCGGCGATGACGCTCCACAAGGGGAACATCCGGAAGATCTCCCGCGAACTGGGCCTGTCCCGGAGCACGCTCTACCGCAAGCTGAAAAAATACGACATCGACATCGAAACGCCGCGCGCCTGAGAGCAGCTTCTCACGATAAAAATTGGCATATCATTTGTTATGCATACCCCATCATACCGGAAACTTTGCTGGCCGCCGCTGAACAGACAGAGGGCCGCGTAGGCTGCCGCGACGCGGATGAATCAGCTTAATGCTCATGTTTCCAATTTGTTAGACTCAAAGCCGAACCCGAACAGCCTGCCGCACAACGACTGCGGCACAGAAATGAAGCATTCACGTTGTCCGGGACGGTGCAAGAAATGCGACACTTTCGTTCCAAAATGCGACACAATGACTCACTATGAGACAACCCTGCACCATGAATCGCGATCATGGGGCGGATGGTTTTGATCGATAGTCTCAAACAGCGACATGCCTGCCGCATTTTGTCCGGGCTTTTTTGTGCCATTTTCTGCAAAGGGGAACTCTATGAGAGCTGGCTTCAACGGCGTTGATTTCGAGTCCAACATCGATTTCGCCAAGATGCGCGCCTACCGTCTCAACCGGGCCAAGGAAAGCATGAAGAACTACGGCCTGGGCGCGATTCTCTGCTACGATTTCGACAACATCCGCTACATCACCGGCACCCATATCGGCGAGTGGAACCGGAACAAGATGAACCGCCATTGCCTGCTCATCGACGGCGTCGAACACCCCATCCTCTTCGACCCGGCCTGCCCCTCCAAGCGCAAGCGCGTCAACTGGCTCCCCAAGGAAAACATCATGCCCGCCGTCGGCTCCATGCGCGGCTCGATTCCGGAAGACGTCGGCATGGTTCCGAAGGAAGCGCAGGAAGTCTACGAGTACCTCAAGAAATACGGCGCGGACAAGAAAAAGCTCGGCACCGACCTGACCGACATCCCCATGCTCCGCGCCCTTGAGAAGCACGGCATCGAGGTGGTCGACGGCCAGTGCGCCATGGTCGACGCCCGCATCATCAAGTGCGATGAAGAAATCCAGCTCCTCAAGCAGTCCGCCGCCATGGTNNGACGCCGCCTACTACGACGTCGCGAAGGCCCTCCGCCCCGGCACGCTCGAAAACGAAATCGTGGGCCTGGTCAACCACAAGCTGTTCAACTGGGGCTCCGAGCGCGTCGAATTCGTGAACTCCATTTCCGGCGAACGCGGCTCCCCGCACGCCCACACCTTCTCCAACCGCATGATCCGCCCCGGCGAACTGATTTATTTCGACATCGGCAACGTCTACAACGGCTACCTCACCTGCTACTACCGCACCTTCTCCTGCGGCGTGCCGAACGCAGCCCAGCGGAAAGCCTACGAGAAGGCGTCGAAGTGGATCAAGGACTCCATCGCGGTCATCCGCCCCGGCGCGACCACGGCCGACATGGCGAAGCAATGGCCGTCCGCGACCGAACTCGGGTTCAAGAACGAGGAAGAGGCGTTCCTCCTCCAGTTCGCGCACGGCATCGGCCTGGGCCTCTGGGAAAAGCCCATCATCTCCCGCCTGTTCTCGCTGGATCACCCCTTCGAACTCAAGGAAGGCATGGTCTTCGCGGTCGAGACATGGTGCCCGGCCGAGGACGGCTCCGGCTCGGCGCGCATCGAGGAAGAGATCGTCGTGACGAAGGACGGGCACGAGGTCATCACCAAGTTCCCGTCGGACGAGATCACGTCCTGCGGCCTGCCCGGCTGCCAGTTCCTGTAAGAGCAACACTCTATTCGAGCATTCTTTTCAGGCGCGTTTTTTTCAGGAGGGTTTGCATTATGGCTAAAGTAGCATGGATCGGTCTCGGCAACATGGGCACGCCCATGTCCATCAATCTGGTGAACGCGGGTCACGACGTCACGGTATGGAACCGCACGGCGTCGAAGTGCGACGAAGCGGTCAAGGCGGGCGCGAAGAAAGCCGCCGCCATCAAGGACGCGGTCAAGGACGCGGAATTCGTCTTCACCATGATTTC
>DOMW01000177.1 GCA_003510345.1 Clostridiales bacterium
GTGGCGGGCTTTTTCCTGATGATCAAAGAGGATTACCGGGTGGATAGGCTGGTCTCGTTTGCCGACCCGTGGCAATACGCGAGCGATGGCGGGCATCAGGTGATACAGTCGCTTTACGGTATTGGCTCGGGGGGGCTTTTTGGAAGCGGCATAGGCAACGGGCGGCAGAAATACCTGTGGCTCCCTTACGGCGAGTCAGATTATATATTTCCCATCATTGCGGAAGAACTGGGGCTTATCGGCGCGATTGCGCTGATCGCCATGTATGTGTTTTTCATCTACAGGGGGATTAAGATTGCGGCGACCGCCCCCGACCTGTTCGGCACATTGCTTGCGGCGGGCATTACCATTATCATCGCCGTGCAGGTGATCCTCAATATAGGCGTGGTGACGGCGACTATCCCGCCGACGGGCGTTCCGCTGCCGTTTGTGAGCTATGGCAGCACGTCGCTCGCGATCTTTTTGGGTATGGTGGGGATATTGCTCAATATATCCCGGCAGTCGCGCAGCATCGCGGTTGCGGCGGAGCGGGGCGCGGAGGCAAGGCGGTATGAGGGGGCGTAGGGTTTGAGAAGGGGAATGAGCCCGGGCAAAGTGATCTTGCTTGTTTTTGTACTCGTGCTTGCCGGCGCAGGGGTGCTATATTTTGGTTATGTGTTTTTCCAGGTGGACGAGATAGAAATAGCGGGGAACGGCAAATACACCGCTGTTTATATTGAAGGGCTGGCCGCGATCGAGCCGGAGACCCATATGCTCAAGCTGGACGAGCGTGTAATTGAAGAAAACATTGAGTCAAAGGAACCGTACCTGGAGGTCGTTTCCGTAGCGAAAAAGCTGCCAAAAACGGTTGTGATAGAAGTGATAGAGCGGCGGGCCGAGGCCCTTATCGCTTACGCGGATTCGCTGTTGCTGGCCGATAAGGACGCGAACGTCCTTGAGATCTACCCCAGTCTGCCGGAAGGCAACGTTTACCCGGTGGTGACGGGGTTTTCCATCAGCGCGGCGACGCTGGGCAGGCAGATCGAAACGGAGGATACGTTTAAGATCACGGTATACGGTGAGCTTGTGACCGCGATCAATGATAAAAAGATGAACGAATTGATCGCCGAGATAGACCTTTCGGATATCAACAGTATAAAGATGACGGCAAGAAACGGCCTTGCCGTGCGGTTTGGGCAGGCGGACCATATCGCGGACAAGATAAGCGCGATCGGTACGATGCTGCCCAGGCTGGAACGGGAAAACAGGACGACGGGCGAGCTTGATGTGTCGTCTGGCCCGGCGGGCGCAATCTACGTGAAGGGGGAGGAAGAGTCGCAGCCCCAGGCGACGCCGCAGGCGACGGAGGACGCCGCGCAAAATGGCGGAACAGGGCAGCAGGATGGCGGCGGTGAGGAGCCGGATGCGGATGCGCCGACAAGCGGGGAATAACGGCGTATATCGAAAACAACAGAAATGTTACGAAAATACTACGAATACAAGAAAAGTATTTTGTTTTTGGGCTTTTTGTGATATGATACTAATACTAATTCCCGGTCAAAAACGCGGGCGTTTTAATTGGGAATGGTATACGGATTATTTGAGGTTTGGTAATACATGAGGGAAACGAAAGCAATTATTGAATTTGGTACATCCAAGATTTCCTGTACCGTGGCTGACAGAAGGCAGCGCATGGGGCTGGAAGTGCTTGCGTCCAGCCAGATTGCTTATTCCGGAATAAAAAAATCGAACTGGGTGGATAGTAACGAAGTATATTACGCGCTGGAGCAGGTTTTGGAGACGGCGGAACGGCAAGCCGGTTTTCGCATCAGGAATGTGGAAGTGGGCATTCCCGGTTCGTTTTTAAGAATCGTGAACAGGCGCGCGCAGGTGGCGACAAAAGGCCGCGTTACGGAGCGCGATATCAACTTTCTGGCGGCGAAAACACAGAATTTTGAGATTGCGGACGACCTGGCCGTGGTGCATGAATGGCCGTCGTGGTTTTTGCTGGACGACGGGAATGTGTACCTTGACCCGATCAATATTTCTACAAAAACGTTGCGCGGGTGTATGTGCTATACGCTTGCGAACCGCTTTTTTTTAAACGATGTGGTGGGCCTGATGAAGCACCTCGGCCTTCGGGTGGATAATTTCATCCCCGAGCCGCTGGCCGAAGCGCTGTACCTTGTGCCGCAGGAACGCAGGGACTCGCTTGCAGTTTTGATCGATATAGGGTATTATACTACTAATGTATCTATTATATATGGCGATTCTATTTTGTATTTTAACACGATACCGATGGGGGGCGGAAGCATCACGTCGGATATCGCTTATGTGATGAAGATAGATACGGATACGGCCGAGCAGTTAAAACGAAGGTATTCGTTTGGGCTGGAGGAAAACAACAGTGTTTCCTATATGTACGCGAAAGACCAGGAAGGCAAGCTCAGGAAATACCCGTATGATCTTGTAAAAGAGATTATAGACGCAAGAGTGGAGCATTTGATTTTGTATATTTCAAAGCTTCTTGCGAGGCCGGAACGCAGCCTTGGCAAAAAGCTGGACATTTTCCTCACAGGGGGAGGTATTGCGTACATGCGCGGGGCAAGCAGTTTTTACCGCGCGGTCGCGGGGAGGACGCCGCTGCCGATCAAGGTAAGCAGCGTGAAACTACAGACGCCCGAACTGCATTCCGCGTACGCGATGTTGCAGTTTGCGTATGACGGGGTGTTTGTGCAAAAACCAAACATCAAGAGACGGGGATTTCTCAGCAGATAACAAAGAGTCTTGTGGGGACAAGGAGGAGGACATATGTCGCTCGAATTTGATAACAATAGTGAGAATTTTGCAAAAATACGTGTGTTTGGCGTGGGCGGCGCCGGAAATAACGCAATTAACAGAATGATCGAATTTGGTGTGAAGGGCGCGGAACTGATTGCGGTGAATACCGATAAACAAGCGTTGTTTTTATCAAAAGCGGATCAGAAGATACAGATTGGTGAAAAGCTCACCAAAGGCTTGGGGTCGGGCGCGGATCCTTCGATCGGCGCAAAAGCGGCGGAAGAAAGCAGGGACGAGCTTGAGCAGACGGTGAAGGGCGCGGATCTTGTGTTTGTATCTTGCGGACTCGGGGGCGGCACAGGTACCGGCGCGGCGCCGGTGATCGCGGAGATCGCGAGGGAGTCAGGCGCGCTTACGATAGGGTTTGTGACAACCCCGTTCTGGTTTGAAGGCCACCCCCGTTCCAAAGTGGCGGATGCCGGGTTTGACCGGTTAAAGAGCGTGGTGGATACGATCGTGACCATCCCGAATGATAAACTGCTCAACACGGTGGGCAAGGAGACGCCGCTGGTGGATGCGTTTAAAGTAGCGGACGACGTGCTTCGGCAGGGGATACAGGGTATTATAGAGCTTATCGGCAAGCCGGCGCTGATAAACCTTGACTTTGCGGATGTGAAGAAGGTGATGACGCTGCGCGGTGTCGCGCATATGGGCATCGGCATCGGTTATGGCGACAACAAGATGATAGAGGCGGCCAAGCAGGCGATCAACAGCCCGCTGCTGGAAACGACGATAGAAGGCGCGCGCGGTATTATCTTCAACGTAACGGGGGATAGCCGTATCGCGATGCATGAAATACAGGAGGCGGCGCGGATTATTCAGGAAGGCGCCGACCCCGAAGCGGATGTGTTCTTTGGCGTGTGCATTGACCCGACACTGGAAGACGAAGTGCGGATCACGGTGATCGCGACAGGGTTTGAGACGCAGCCCGATGTACGGGAAGTGACTACGATGGGCGGCGCGGTCATAGAGCCGCAGAAGGGGCATGCGCATGCGATTGTGCAGGAACCGCCCAAGAAAAAGCTGGAAGAGCGGATAGAATTCGCGAATGAAGCCTCGTTGATCGAGCCGACGGAAGTGGAACCGCTTATGACGTCGAAGCCGCCGGTGCGCCATGCGCCGCCGAGGAGTGTTATGGACAGCCAAGGCCCGGACGCGAACGACGAAAAACTGGATATGTTCAGCGACGAGGACTTGGAGATCCCGTCTTTCCTGAAAAAGAAGCCGAGAAGGAACAGGACGGATTATTAAGGTGTTTTAGGGAAAAGTAACCGCATAAAGCCGTTGAAACAGGAGTAGGCAAGCCCGCGCAATGAAGCGATATGTTGTGCGGGTTTTTTGTAGAAAAACGGGCGAAACGGCAAAGTTCATCCGGGTTAGGTCAATGTATCATTTTGTGATGATTTATACTTTCGGTGGCAACACTAAAAAGTTTTGAAGGGGGCGGTAATCGTGAAAAAGCGAGACATATTCTATTGCGTGGCTGCTGATATACTGGGTATAGCCATTGTACCCATAAACCTTTTTCTGTTCAGTATACCGGAATATAGTACAATTATTATTTCTGTCCTTATTATCGCGGCTATGGTATGTTTTTTTATCAAGCATAAAGGGCGGGCCGTTTCAAAAACCATTCTCAGTATACTTGCGGTAGTTTGCGTTATGTTCACACTGTTCGGCGCATATTGCAACCCATACTGGAACAGCTTGTTGTTCAAGGATTATGAATACGCGCTGGAAAGCGGCGAGACACTTAGCTTGCAGCAGGCAAAGGCCGACCTTGACTACGTTAGGCACTATCTGCAAAAGGACCACCCCCTGTACATAGACGGGATGCCGGAAGAAATGCGGCAAGCTTTTGACCGGGCCGCAGACGAGTTGGGCAGTAGCGGGGCGATTACCGTAAGCTCTTTGGAAAAGACGATCCAAGGCGTTCTTGCGCCGCTGGATGACGCGCATACCGCTTGCTGGAGATATGAAGAGGTTGCCGCCGCCGGAGAAAGCGGCGGCACAGCGCCCCAATCATTTGTGTATTATGAAATAGACGCGGATAAAAACCTGGCCGTATTGACGCTGCATAACTGCTGGTTTAACGAGGAATACCGCGACTGCCTGCAAGCGATGTTCACGGAGGTCAAGGAAGCCGGTATCGATAACGTGGCGGTAGACCTCCGCAACAACGGCGGCGGTTCCTCGCTTGTCGCTACTGAGTTTATAAAGTACCTGGATACGGAGACGTATAAAACCGGGACATACGAATGGAGATTTGGCATGTTTATGCTGCCTTCCGGCGACGGAATCGTCCGCAACGAGAAAAACAACGATTTGCTGTTTACCGGAAGCGTATATGTTTTGACCTCGCCGGAGACATTTAGTTCCGCCATGCTTTTTGCGCAATACATCAAGGACAATCATTTGGGTATTATCGTGGGCGAAGCGTCCGGCCAAACGGCTTCGCACTATGGGGAGGTCGCGTCATTTACACTGCCAAATTCAAAATTGGTGTTTGGTGTTTCCACAAAATATATGTGGAGAGCCGACAAGGAATCGGAGGATGCTTTCGTCAGCCCGGATATACCCTGCGACGCGGAGTCTGCGTTGGATGTACTGGAGGCATATGTATGAATATGCCCCAAAAAAAGATTTGCTTGCCTGCTATGTTAGGAGTATAATCAAAACAAAGCAGAGGCAACCACGACGGACAGAAAGGAGCGAACGAAATGGGTGTGGAGCATTATTTGTTTGCGTTGTTTGTGTTTGTGCTTGCCGCGATGCTCGTTGTGCTTATTATGCGCGGGCGGAATAAAAACCGCGAAAAAGAAGAAGAAGAGCGGGACGAGCGTGAAAAGAAAATGATGATGATGTATTTCGAAGTGGAAGACATGATCGACGCGCTTAAGGAATATGTGGAAGCGAGCCGGGAAAAGGTCGAGGCCGATATTCGCAGGGTCGAAACAGATATGAGCGCGCTTTCCGCTATGCGGGAAGGGTTCCAGTTGATCGAAGAGCGGACGCTCCAGCCTAAAGCGGAGTCGGCGCCGGAGATCCATGAAAGTGAAGCGCCAATTTCCTTTGAAGAAGCGGCGCAGAATGGGCCCGTATTGCCGGAAGACGGCTTGCACGCGCTCGCGCTGAGCCTGCAAAGGGAAGGCAAGGACATAGGCCAGATTGCGCAGCACATGAGTTTATCGAGGACGGAAGTCTCGTTCATGTTAAAATTAGAACAATACCATCAACAATCTCAAAAAAATTCTATAAAATCTGGTTTTAAGAGCTAAAGTCGGCACGGGCGCTTAACGATAAATATTATGATATAGATCATGATAGGGAGAGGCGCGCGTTATGATAAGAAGCTTTTATATTGCCGGAACGGGTATGATGACACAACGCTCCAAAATGGACGTGGTAATCAACAACATTTCCAACGCCGATACCGTGGGGTACCGGCAGGATCAGATGATTACACGTTCTTTTCCTGATTTGCTGCTTGACCGGCTGAATGACACCGCTATTGTGAACCAGTATGTGGGGCCGCAGAACACCGGCGTGCATGTGGATGAGATCATAATAGATTTTGGGCGCGGGACGCCCGAACCCACCGAGCAGATGACAGACATGGCCATCATGGGCGATGGGTTCTTTACGGTGCAGACGCCGCAGGGGATCCAATACACGCGGGCGGGCAACTTTCAAGTGGATGTGAACGGCACGCTTTTGACGCAGGAAGGGTATTATGTCCTGGGTACAAACGGCCAGCAGTTAAATGTTGGTACATACGGGTTTACGGTGGATGGGATGGGCAATTTATTCGACGCGAACAACCAGCCGGCAGGCCAGCTTGGGATCGTCACATTTGCCGACCAGAACGTTCTTAGAAAAGTGGGAAACAACAACTATGTACCGTTTGGCGGCGCGCAGCCGGCGGGGCAGGACCCGAACCCGCAGGTGATGCAGGGGTATATCGAGACATCGAATGTGGACATTGCCAAGACGGTGGCGGATATGATGCTGACGCAAAGGGTGTATGAAAGCAGCCAGCGTATTTTGCAGATGACGGATGAATCTCTTTCGCGGACTGTAAACGACATTGGCCAATTCTAACCAAGGAGGAATAACGGGTTATGATGCAGGGAACTTACACCGCGGCGCTGGGGATATTATCGCAGCAGCAGCGGCTGGATACTATAGCGAACAATCTGGCGAATCTTCAGACAGTCGGGTTTAAAAATTCCCGCGCGGATTTTAAAGACGCGCTTTACAGGCAGATGCAGCGCCCGGAAGACCCGCAGACGAATAATTTGTTAAAAGGGCACGGCACGCTGGTTTCGGGGTTTGTCCGGTCTTTTTCGCCCGGCTCCTACAGTGAAACGACGTCTATGACCGACATGTATATAGACGGGCAGGGGTTTTTCCCGGTGCAGACGCCGGTAGGCGAGATATTGTATACGCGCGCGGGCAACTTCCAGAGAAGTGCGGAAGCGGACGGAGACTTCCTTGTAACGGTGGAAGGGTATTATGTGCTTGACGAGAACGGCGGCCGCATAGACGTGGGAGGTAACGACATCCGCATAGACCCGGATGGGTCGTGTTACCGGGGTGTGGAAACAGTCCCGTATGCGAGGATACAGTTGGTGGACTTCCCGAACAGGAACGGGCTTACGGCAGCTTCCGCGAATATGTTTGCCCAATCGGACGCTTCGGGCGCGCCGCGGGCGGCGGACGCCAGGATCGACCAATACGCGATCGAGGGGTCGAACGTATCTATGGCGGATGAGTTTTCCAGGATGATCCGGGCGTCGCGTATTTTCCAGCTTTGCTCAAGGGCGCTTTCCACGGCGGACAGTATGGACCAGACGGCTATCAGCACCAGACGGTAAAATGGGGTGTATTGTATTGACTTCTGTGGTATACTATATGCTGAATTATATTGAAAGCAGGAGGATTATATCATGGTAAACAGTTACAGGACATGCCAGCGGTGCAAAAAGATCTATACTTATATGGGAAACCCGCTCTGCCCGAGCTGTGTAAAGCAACTCGACGAAGATTTCCAGAAGATAAAAAAATATCTCTATGAAAACCCGGGCGCGGGCGTGGAAGAAGTTTCGGAGAAGACGGAAGTGGAAGTAAAGACAGTGCTGCATTTCCTTCGGGAGGGCAGGCTGGAAATGAAGAACGCGGATGGGATGCTTCTTTGCACAAAGTGCGGCGTACCCATCACAAAAGGGACGATGTGCCCTGCGTGCATGAGCGGGATGGTGCGGACGCTTGAGAGCACGCTTCCAAAGCCGGAACCCAAAAAGCAGCACAGCAGGCTGGATGCGATGAGCGCCAAATCAAAATTGCATGTGGAAATTAATAAAGATCAAAAATAACTGTTAACTAAGAAGAAAAGTTTACGATAAGGTATATAGGTTCAAAGAAATACCTTACAGAGAGGAAGAGTGAGATGAAAATTATACCTACCGGGCAGATAATGGGGATGGAGCAGTATGGCAAGATCAAGCCCAAGGCAAAGGTAGATACGGCGCAGTCCATTGGGCAGGATGAGATCAATGTCTCCAGCGACGCGACCTTATTTTCAGAAACGCTGAAAGTGGCCAAACAAGATTTGAACGACCGCCTGCAAGGTTCCAAAATCGATCTTGCTGAAATCAAAAGCCAGATCGAAAACGGTTCGTATGAAGTCGATTCGGAAAAGCTGGCCGACAGCATGCTTATGCTTACGGGGTATTATGAAAGAAGGTAAATGCGATGGTAGGCAGCATCATAGGTCTGCTTAAGCAGATCGACGGTGTCTACAGGGAGATTTATGCGCTTTCAGAGAAGAAACAGGAGCATATCATCGCCAATGATGCCGAAGCGGTAAACGAAATAGTAAAGGAAGAATGGAAACTCCTTGCGAAAGCGGGTGAACTGGAAGACAAACGTATCAGTCTGGTTCAGGAGTTTCTGGGCAAAGGAAAGGATTCCAGTTCATCTCTGCAGGATTTGATGGCGGCGGCGCCACCAGATAAGAGGCAGGAACTGGAATTTGTTTCTAAAGACCTAAAAAATTTGCTGGAAAAGCAAAAACAGATCAATGAAGAAAACCGGTCGCTTATTGAATTGCACCTTGAGTATATGGACTATATGGTGAATACGGTTTTAAAAGAGCCGCAAGTCAGTGATATATATGGAAATTCCGGCGTGGTGGCGGACGCAAACACGGCAAATAAAGGTATAATAGACAACGAAGCCTGAGGTGGAAAAAAATGAGATCGACATTTTATGGATTGGAAATCGCGAAGACCGGGTTATTCGTGGCGCAGAACCAACAGGATATTACCGGTCACAATATGTCCAACTCGGCTACGGCGGGGTACACAAGGCAGCGTCTTGTGACGCAGTCTATGCCGGCGAGCTTTGGCGGCACGTTCATTGGAATCGATAATAAGTCCACCGCAGGGCGCGGCGTAAATACCATTCATATTGAACAGGTAAGGAACCCGTTCCTCGATTATCAATACAGGAAAGAAAACAGCGCGTCTACGAATTGGGCGACGCAGGAGCAGTATTTTGGATATATAGAAGCCCTTTTCAGTGTGGAGCTGGATGAAATGAGCGCTTCTTCCGGGCTTTCCTCTATATTTGAAAAGTTTTACAACAGCCTGTACGCGCTTTCGGAAAACCCGGAAGACCAGGAGATACGCACAAATGTGAGGACGACGGCGAGTACGCTGGTCGATTCGATGAACTCGTATTACGACAGCCTCGTAAAGCAGCAGGATACGCTGAATGAGAGCGTGCGGATCACGGTGAATGAAATTAACTCGATCGCGCAGGATATTGCCGCTTTAAATGAAAAAATTTATGGATATGAGCTTTCCGGCGCGAAAGCGAACGATTTGCGCGACCAGCGGAATTTGCTGCTGGACACGCTTTCCGGCATCGTGGAGATCAATACATTTGAAGATACCAACGGAAGGCTTGTGGTGCAGGCGGGCGGAAGGGATCTTGTGCGCCATACGTCTTATAACCAGCTTGCCGTCGAAAACAATGTGCCGAACAGCATAGAAGGCGAAGCGGATATGTTTGGCGTGTATTGGGCGGACAGTGAGGGGAACCCTACCATAATAGAGTTTGAAATCGGCGAAGGCGCGTTAAAAGGGTATATGGCCATACGCGACGGCGCGACGGAAAGCAACATGGGCATTCCGTATGTGATACAGCAACTCAACGATATGTGCAACAAGGTGGTGCAGCAGATCAACGGGGTGCACAGCGAGGGATGGACGACGCCGGGCGGCTTGAACGGCCCCAGCAGGACGGGCGTGAATTTCTTCTACTATCCGGATATCAAGGAAAATAATTTTACGGAACCGGCCAATGCCTCGGGTTTCAACTGGGGCGGCTCGATTACGGCGAAAGGTAAATTTACGCTGACGGCGAACGGCGACAACGTAGAGGTGCGTAACAGCTCCGGCGCGCTGGTCTATACGGGAACGGTGGACGCGGCTTCGGGTGTGCTCGACCTTACGGCTGTTGGCCTCGGTAAAGTGACGTGGCAGGACAACGGCGAGACAAACGCTAACGTCGCGGCGGCGATCGCGTCTGTGGGGTCGGTAGAGGCGGCGAAGATCACCGCGAAAAAAGGCAGCTTTAAAATTGACCAGGCGATTATGGACGATGTGTTTAATATCGCGGCGTCGGACGTGTTGGTGGCGGGGGTTGGTGAAACGAACCAGCAGCGCGGCAACGGAAAAGTGGCGATGGCGCTGTGCGAGCTCATCTATAACAAGGACGATATGAGTAAGCCGGATAACTTAAACGGCGACTACAGGGAGCTTCTTTCGAGCATATCGACCAGAATGGATTATGTGAAGAAAACGAGTTCATCGCAATATGTTATGCTGACGCATCTGGAGCAGCAGAGGAAATCGGTTTCCGATGTATCGGTGGACGAAGAGATGACGAATATTGTACGGTTTGGGCATTCCTACAACGCGGCGTCGCGTATGATCACGGCGATAGACGAGGAACTGGATAAGCTCATTAACGGAACGGGCATTGTAGGCAGGTAGTAAGTGACGAACAGCGGCGGGAATGCCGCAACGGCGTTTGGTAGCAAAGGAGAAAGCGCATGGCTGGTATGAGAATTACAAACGGAATGATGATAAATAATACGCTCCGCGACCTAAACGCGGGGATGGCGCGCGCGAACAAATACCGTTCACAGCTTGCGAGTAACCGCTTGATGGTGAATCTTTCGGACGACCCGATCGGCCTTCTGAACAGCATGAACGCGCGGCTGCAGATCAGGCAGATCGACCAGTACCGCGTGAATATCCGCTCGGCGCAGAAGTATTTGCAGCAGGCGGAAACAAATGTGCGCGACATGGAAGACGTGCTGAAGAAGATTTATGAAGAGACGATCAACGCGGCGGGTGTGAAGAACGACGAAGATAAAAAGAATATTTCACTCCAGATCAAGGAGCTATACAAGCATTTGGTTGAAACATGCAACACGGCTGTGGGCAGTAAATATATTTTCGCGGGCCATAATACGACGAATAAACCGTTTGTGGTAGACGAAAATGGCAGGGTGTTGTATAATGGGATCGATTTGGTTGACCAGGTAAGAAATGGGTCGGCCATTCCGCAGCCCGCCGCTGTGCCGCAGGTTACGCTGGATCCGGGGGCGAGTTTGAATGCAGGCGGTCATGCTGGTATTACAGGTATGACGTGGAGTGGCCCCATAACGGCGGAAGGCGGGCCTTTCACGCTTGATGTTGATCCGGTGAATACAGACACACTGGTCATAATGAACAATGATACGCCACCGGTGGAGGTGGGCCGCAAAGCGGTGACGGGCGGTGCGGCAGGCACAGGCGTTACACTTGATTTGACGGGGTTTGGACTGGGAACCGTTACATGGGACAATGACGGAACGGCGACGGCGGCCGATGTGGCGACGGCGATCGCGGAGGCGGTCTCGGTGGAGAGGACACCGGCTTCGGGTGCTTCGAATGTGGAGTGGGTAGGCGGCGACCTGTACCCGGCGAAATCCTACACGATTACGACGGACCCTCCGGGCAGCAGTAAGCTGGTGTTCACCGGAACAGACGGCAAAGTCAGCAACGTGGACATGTCGGTTGACAGTATGGTGAAAAAGACCGCAGTGCGGGACGCAAACGGGGACGTTACGCATTACGACTATGTGCTCGACCTGCGGGATTATAACCTCGGCATGGTGAAGTGGCAGGACGACGGCACTTCCACGCCGGAAGAGATGGCGGCCTTCATAGAGAATGTGGGCACGATAGAGTCTACGCTGTATGACACTATGCACAGCATGGTCATGGGAACGGATATCAGCGCGGGGGCGGGTATGCCGACTGCCGCGGGCGTCTCGGCGTTTAGCTGGACGGGCGAAATAGCGAAGCAGGGCAAGTTCGATATTACGTCGAAAGGCTCGGTTGTGACGATCACCGACGAGCGCGGCGCGCAGATCGCGCAGTTTGATACAAACAGGGCGCCGGCGGGAACGTATACGGAAGATTTGGGCGACCTGGGGGTGATAAGCTGGACTTCCACGGCAGTGAACGCGAATTCGGCGGAAGCGCTGGCGGACTATATTGCGTCGGCACAGTATGTTACGACGGAATATGGGTATGAGTATGCGCAAAATAAAGAGTTTATGGTGGGATATGAGCTGAAAATAGACGGTACGTTCACAGGGATGGGCATTGTGGGCCTTGGGGCGGACAATATGTTCAATGTGCTGGACAACCTGATCTATGACCTAGAGAACGGTGGGGATAACGCGCAGATAAGCGAAAACATTACCGCTCTTTCGAAAGTGCAGAGCCAGCTTTTATCTTGCATCGTGGAGCTTGGGGCAAGAAGCACGAAGCTTTCTACGATGGAAAACAGGTATTCGCAGGATTATATAAACGCGGAAGCGGTGCGGACGGATATTGAGGACATCGACCAGGCTTATACGATCATGCAGTACAAATTTGCGGAGTCGATCTACCAGCAGGCCCTTGCGGCAGGCGCGAAAGTAATCCAGCCGACATTGATGGATTTCTTTAACTAAACAGCCCAGCCTTCTCTATTCCGATACATGGATGGCTGAGAACGGAGGAGGGAGTAACATGAAAACGTTGAATATTCAAACGTCCAGGCCATACTTGGATATTACAACGACGAGAGCGCAACTGAACATCAAAAACAGGTTCAGACGGTTTACCATGAGACGGACTGCCCCGCAGATGCGGGTAGACCGCAAGGCACCGTCATTTAAGGTTGACTGGAGCCGCGTTTGGGCTGAGTCGGGCAGGCGTTCGCCCGCGCAGCTCAAAAGCTACTTGAACCAGCGGTCCAGCCAGCGAGTGAGTCAGGCTATTTCGAATATAGTAAGAAATGGCGACTACATGATGCGGCTGGAAGACTATATTGGTACGAAGTCGAGCCCGGTGGCGCAGCTTGCAATGCAGAATATGCGTGCGGACTCGGGGGTGGAGGTCAACGTATCTTCCATGCCGCAGACAAAACCGAACGTGCAATGGGACCCCGGGTATGTTAGAATAGAATGGACGACCGGCGAGTTGATCGTGGACTGGGACGCAGAGTACGGGCCGGATGTTACGGTGACGCCGCATTCCGTGGAGATCAGGGTAGCGGGGAAAAACGAAGTCAAAATAACTGTGAACGAGGAAAAAGTGGCGCGGTCACGCGGGAAAAAGGTCAACAGAAGAATATAAAGGAATAGAGAGGAAGAACACTAGTGGATATAAATTCAGCGCGATTTGGCTCAGTGCAAATCAATGAGCAAAGTGTGATCAGCTTCCCGGACGGTTTGCCCGGGTTTGGAAAGCTGACGCGTTTTGCTATCATCAAGTGTGAACAGACAGAACCTATCCAATGGCTGCAAAGTATAGAAGATATGGATATTTCCATCCCTATTATCAATCCGTTTTTGATCAAGCCCGATTATGAAATTGAAGTAAACGACGACGAATTGGATAGTATCAAGACACACAGTGAAGAAAACATGATCGTTTTAAACATTATGGTGATACCGGACGACCTGCAAAAAATGACGGTAAACCTGATGGCGCCCCTTTTGATCAACGTGGGCGAGATGCTTGGAACGCAGATCATGATGGACTATAAGCCCCTGCCGCTAAGATACCCTGCCTTTGACGCTTTGATGCGGTTCTACAAAAAAGAGACAGAGGAGGTGGGAGCCGATGTTGGTGCTGACGCGCAAAATAAATGAAGCAATTTTAATTGGGGACGATATTAAAGTCACATTACTGAATATTGAATCGGACAGAGTCAGGATCGGCATCGACGCGCCAAAAAGTATGCGGATATACCGCTACGAAACATTGAAAAAGGTTGTGCTGGAAAACCAAATGGCGGCCAGCGCAAACGTGAGTCTTGTTGATTTATCGCAATTGAAAGCGGGGGCCGGAAAAAAAGAGGATGCGGAAGCGAAAGCGGAAGGCAAGACCGAAAAGAAATGACGGCGGCCTTGTAATATTTTTTGAGTAGTTCACGACGCAGGATTGTTATATGGTCTTGCGTTTTTTGTTGCTTGCGCTTTCTTGGGTAGTTGCACCAAAAAAACCATAAATGAGTGGTAGTATAAAACTCTCCATAAGCTCTGGTGAGCAGCATTTACATGAAAACGATTGTTGTATCGTTTTTATGTTGACAGACGGTTTTCCGTAATATATAATAAACGATACAGTAGTCGTTATTTTTATTGAGAGGCGGAACCGCGCGTGCCAAAGGTAGACGAAACCTATTTTGAAAAAAAAAGAAATGCTATCCTTGACGCCGCAGAAGAAATCTGCGCGGCAAAACCACTGTATAAACTTACCATGAAAGACGTCATAAGGCGGACGGGCCTTAGCCCGGGCGCGGTTTACGCGTCTTTTTCAGACATTGACGAAGTCATAATAGCGCTGATAAACAGACTGAGCGACGATGTGGATTTTGTGGAGGAAACAGATCGGATATTGCGGGATGCAGTGTTGCCGGAAGAAAAAATAACCGCACTGTGCAAATATCTGGTTAAGCTGATTTATGCGACGGTTGACGGAAAAGGGAAGCTTTATTACGAGCTGGCGACGATCACGACAGACAGCGCCAGGACGCAAAAACTCAAAAAAGGTATACATGAAATGCAGATGTACGGCTATGTACAGGCTACATTGGTTGGCATTGTGGAGGAATATGCCGCGTGCGGGTATTTTACTCCGGCGGTTGCCTTAAAAAGCGTATACGCGTTTGGCGTCGCGTTCATAGACGGCCTTTTAAGGGATTTGACACTAGTGCGATGCTATAACGCCGAAACGCCGGGTGGCATTACATTTGAAGAGGACGATATGGCTGACAGCTTTGCGGCCTCCGTTCTATTTTTATTGAATAAAAAGGAGCGCTGACAGCTTATGCGGGATACCCAAAAGCTTTTTCACAAGGATTTCAGCCTGGTGGTAATAGGGCAGATCATATCACTGTTTGGTAACGCCATACTGCGCTTTGCCCTGCCGCTTTTCGTGCTGCGGGAGAGCGGGTCGGCGGCGCTTTTCGGGCTGGTGTCGGCCAGTGCGTTTATACCGATGGTTATCATGTCGCCCATAGGGGGCATTGTAGCGGACCGTGTAAACAAGCAACGTATCATGGTGGTGCTGGACGCCATAACAACTGCGATAATAGCGGTGTTTATGCTGCTTATGGGGACCGCGCCCATGATACCGCTGGTGGTGGTGATACTTATGCTGTTGTACGGCATACAGGGGGCCTATGCACCCGCCGTGCAGGCCAGCGTACCCCTGCTGGCCGAGGGAGATTTACTGGTGCCCGCGAACGCGGTGGTTAATTTGGTACAGTCGCTGGCGGGCCTTTTGGGGCCGGTGGCGGGGGGCATATTGTTTGGCCGGTTTGGCTTGTGGCCCATCTTGGCGGTAAGCTGCGGGTGCTTTGCGTTCTCGGCCTTTATTGAACTGTTCATAAAAATCCCATTCAAAAAGCGCCCTCGTTCAAAGAGCGTATGGGCGCTGGTGAAGGGGGACTTAAAAGAGAGCGCCGGTTTTATAACGAAAGAGTATCCCATCATGAGCAGGGTAATCGTGATCACTTTTTGTTTAAACCTGTGTATATCGACCATGCTGCTGGTTGGTATGCCTGTTATCATTACGGAATATCTGGGTATAAGCAGTGAGCTGTATGGCATAAGTCAGGGGATTTTGGCGGGTGGAGGGCTGCTGGGGGGCATATTGGCCGGCGTGCTTGGAAAAAAACTGCGGCTTCAGCGCGCGTATCTTCTGCTGCTTTTGGGTGCCGCCGCCATATTGCCTATGGGTATTGCGCTGCTCATGGGCGCGCCGCCTTTCGCCGGGTACATCGTCATTACCGCCATGGCGGCTTTTATTATGGCCTGCGGTACGATGGTAAACATACAGATGCTGGCCTTTGTACAGGCGGTGACGCCGGGCGATCTGGTGGGCAAGGTTATTGCCTTAGTCATGACAGTGAATCTATGCGCGCAGCCGGTCGGGCAGGCACTGTACGGTTTCTTGTTTGAATATCTGGCGGGTGCGCCTTGGGTGATCGTGTTGGGTTCCGCACTGGCGTCCTTTGGCATAGCGGCGTATTCACGCATAGTTTTCAGTAAACTGCCGGGAACTGCCGTTAAGGCCGAAGGTGATGCCGTTCCCAATTAATACGGACGTTTTGCATTGGGAATGGTATGAAAACGGGGCTGGACGCGCCCCGAATAATTAAATGGTTGAGTTTAGGGGCACAATCATGTATACTTGCATCGTATGAAAGAAATGGAGTGGAAAAAACAGAAGTGGGTTGTGCTCGCCATCATCGTGGGCATCATCATTTTCGACCAGGTATCGAAATATCTCGCGCAGGAAATACTGATGGGGCTGCCGGGGCAGTCGGTGGAGTTTATTCCCGGTTTTTTTAGTTTTACCTATGCGGAAAACACCGGCGCTGCATTCAGTATTTTTTCCAACGCGACATGGGCGCTTGCCATTGTTTCCGCCGTGCTGGCGGTGATCATGGTCGTGGTTCTCTACAAAGCCAGAAATTTTAAATCATGGCTGATGAAACTCTCTTTAAGTTTTATCATCGGCGGGGCGATAGGCAACCTGATCGACAGGGTATTCCGCGGGTTTGTGGTGGATATGCTGGAGTTTCAGTTCAACTTTGCCGTGTTCAATGTGGCGGATAGTTTTGTGTGTATCGGCGCGGTGATGCTTGGCGTGTTTGTGATTTGGTTTTGGGAAAAAGACAAAAAGAAAGAAAAAGAGAAAAATGAGACCCGAACGGATTGAATTCGTTGTGGCGAAGGAAGACAGTGGAAAAAGACTGGACGCGTACCTTGCGGGCAAGCCCGGCGGGTATACGCGTTCTTTTATTAAAAGCTGCATTCTAAAGGGGGATGTGCTGGTAAACGGCGTGTGTGTAAAGGCGGGGTACAGCTTAAAAACAGGCGACATGGTTACCATGTGCCCGCCGCAGGTGCAAGAGGCGCAGGCCCTTGCCCAAAACATCCCGCTGGACATCGTCTATCAGGATGGCGATATTGCTGTGATCAACAAACCGCAGGGTATGGTGGTGCATCCCGCCGCCGGGAACAGGGACGGTACGCTGGTGAACGCGCTGCTCTTCCATATGGACGGCTTGTCGGGTATCGGGGGAGAGGCGCGTCCGGGCATTGTGCACCGGCTGGATAAAGATACGTCCGGCTTGATCGTGGTGGCGAAAAACGACGCGGCCCACCGGTCTTTGAGCAAACAATTGAAGGACAGGGAGATCAAAAAGACGTACTTTGCGCTGTGCCACGGCAATGTGAAGCAGGACAGCGGCGTTATCCGCACAAAGATCGGCCGCAGCGTAAGAGACAGGAAAAAAATGGCGGTATCGCGGACGGGCAGGGAAGCCGTGACGCGCTACAGCGTAGAAAAACGTTACGGAAAGTATACGCTCCTTCGCTTGGAGATCGAAACGGGGCGCACGCACCAGATACGCGTACATATGAAGCATATGGGGCACCCGGTGGTGGGCGACACGGTATACACAAAGCTGAAGGATCCGTTTGCGCTTACGGGGCAGTTTTTGCACGCGGGCGAGCTTGTGCTGCGGCACCCGGCGACAGGGGAGGAAGCGGTGTTTTTCGCGCCATTGCCGCGGGTGTTTCAAGAGGTTCTCGAGAAGTTGGACGGGTAGCTATAAAAACAAAGCCCACCCGCAAAAATCCGCAGATGGACTCAGTTTTAATTCATTTTCTACAAACTAAAATCAAATAAACTTCCCGACGCGCGGAACAGGCTATCTACCAAACTGTTTTTTACTTGCATTTTGCTGAAATCCGTATAAGTCGCCGAGGGAATACGCAGTGCTTTGTCTACATTGTTCTGTGTGGTATCCGAAAGACTGCCGTAACCCGAAAGTGCGCTTTCTACGGAAGCCGGGCTTTTTTCAAAAGCGGCGGTCAGTTTTTTCGCGTCCACTTGCATCATCCCGTCGTCGTCGATAGAAATCCCCAGCGATTGCAGCCGTGAGGCCGCGCCTCCGCCGAAGCTTGCCGCCGACATCCGTGTCATCCTGTTATCCGCGATATAGCTTAACGCTTTTTGCACACCCGCGCCGTCGGCGGAACCATTCATCAAATGGTCTACCGAACTGTTGTATGCGCTTGCGAAAGCCTGAGCGGCATTCACGATCTTTTGCGCGTTGCCATCCTTGGCACTGCGCGCGGCATTTCCAAGGGCTGATGCAGCCGATTTCAGCCTGTTTAAATTTGCCGCGTTTTGCTTGGAAAAAGCCGCGGTGTTTTTCACAACCGCATTGGTGGTGCCCTGCGCGTTGTTGACAAACCCGCTCACGAGATCTGCGCTTGCGCCTGTACTTGACGCGCCGCCGCTATCGCCGCCGTTATCCGCCATATAGTTTTTCACAAGATTTGTCGCGTATTGGTGTACGCTGCCAATGCTGCTAAAATCAAAAGAACTGCTTCCTATGGAACCGATCAATTCGTTCACCTCCCTTCATAAAAACTGTGCGGGGGAAGCGGGAAACAAAAACAAATCCCAGTTAAAATCCACTGGAAAATTAGAGTAACATGTTTTGAATAGGAAATGGAAAACTGCGTGTTCATGGTAGCCTCCTGCTTTTGAACCTGCTTCATCCTTGAAACAATAGTATGCTGAAGAAAATACAGCTTATCAGTATATCGGGAAAATAGAAGGAAACATTAGGGAAATTATTGATTATATTGATTAAAGAGGATTTGTATCGTCGGTGTCTAGGCATGCCCACTCAAATACGAACCCGGATTTATATTGTGCAAGTATCTTGTGTTTGCTTTTAGGTATTCCTTTGGGGTCAATGTA
>DOMW01000056.1 GCA_003510345.1 Clostridiales bacterium
ACCCGCCACACCGCCCGCCGCGCCCAGCGCGCCCAAATGCCAGCCCTTCGCGCCGCCGATGAACATCATGATAAACACGAGCACGCAAATCAATATAATGCCGGAATAATTAGGCTGCAAATACAGCAACACACAAAAAACGGCGGNNGAGGTTGGGCACAATGCCATACCGGAATGTATTCATCCTGTTGCGGTTCACATAAATAGTAGCCGCCGTAAACACGATCAGCGCGAACTTGGCGATCTCAAGCGGCTGTATGCTTATATTAAACACCCGGATCCACCGCGAAGCCCCGTTCAGTTCCGTTCCCAATGGGGTGAGCACCAATACCAGGAATACGATCGCGATCAGAAAAAAGACATATTTTAATTTGATCAGTTTCTTATAATCGATCAACGCGAAAAACAGCATGGCGCCAAACCCCAGCGCCGCACCCAAAAGCTGCTTTTTAAACAGCGCCAGCCCGTCATGGCCGTAATTATCCTTCACGTCGGTCTGCGCCATATAATAGCTGGAACTGAAAACCATCAGCAGGCCAAATACAACCAGCATTATGGTTACGATCAGCAAGGAATAATCAATTGACCTTTTTTGCATTTCTTACAGCCCTCTTACAATTTCCTTAAACGCGCGCCCGCGCTCTTCAAAATCGGCAAACATATCCCAGCTCGCGCACGCGGGCGAAAGCAGCACCACACCACCCTCATCCGCAATGCTGTACGCTTTCAGCACGGCGTCTTCAAACCCCGTCGCCAAAATGTAGTTCTCATACCCCACGTTTTGCGCCGCCTGCACGATTTTATTTGTCGTGGCGCCCATCACGACCGTCGCGCGCACGTTCGGGGTAAACGCGCGGAACATTCCCTCAAAATCGCTTTTCTTGTCATACCCGCCCAATAGCAGCACGGTGGGTTTATCCATGGCGCGCACAGCGGAAAGCGTCGCGTCCGGATTTGTCCCTTTAGAGTCATTGATAAAGGTAACCCCGCCCACCTCGCGCACAAATTCTATCCTGTGTTCCACACCTTTGAAGGTTTTAAGCGTATGCGCCACGACCCCGCTGTCTATCCCGTAGATGCAGGCGAGCGCCGCCGCCGCGAGGGCGTTTTCCAGATTGTGCCGCCCGGGGATATGCAGTTTTTCCACAGGAAGTATTTCCACTTCCCTGCCATCCCGCGCAAAGACAATCTTCCCGTTCCGCACAAACGCGCCGTTTTCCACGCTTTGCCGCAGACTGAACCAAAACACCTGCGCCCTGACCTGTGCCGCAAGCTCCCGCACCGTATCGTTGTCGTAATTGAGCACGCAATAATCGTCCGCCATCTGATTTTTGAATATCTTCGCTTTTGCCGCGATATAGTTCTCCATCTTGCCATAGCGGTCCATATGGTCTTCGGTAATATTCAGTATCGCGCTGCCCTTCGGGCGGTATTCGTCGATCGTATCCAGTTGCAGCGCGGCCGTTTCCGCCACCACCACATCGCCCGGCTTTGTCCGCAAGGCTTCCTGTGTGATGGGCACGCCGATATTTCCCAGCACAAACGTATTGATGCCCGCGTTTTTGAATATATCGCCTACAAGGGCCGTCGTCGTCGTTTTTCCGTTCGTGCCGGTGATTGCGATGAAATCCGCCTTTGAGGCCGTAAACCCAAGCTCGATCTCGGCGATCACTTTTTTATTGAGTTCATAGGCGCGCTGTATAAAGGGAAGCCCCAGCGGAACGCCCGGGCTCAGCACCAGCGCGTCCATTTGTTCTATAGCGGGCAGCGGGTCTTTGCCGAGCAGGTCGTGGTAATCCAGTTCGGTCAAAGCATGGATCACCTCTTCGGGCAACTGTTCCTTCGCCTTTACATCATAAAGCCAGACGTCCGCCCCCAGCTCGCCGAGCAGCCTCGCGGCAGCCGCCCCGCTTCGCGCCATCCCAACAATCAATACTTTTTTACCGTCGTATTCCATATCCGCCGCTCCCGAATGTTATATCCCTGTAAAGACAATGCTCACCACGCACATTGCGCAAAGCAGCACCGTGATAACGACATATCCAAAAACAACCCGCGTCTCGGGCGCCCCCTTAAGCTCAAAGTGATGGTGCAGCGGCGCCATTTTAAACACGCGTTTGCCCCGCAGCTTAAACGAACCCACCTGTATGATGACAGACACCGCCGAAAGCGCAAACATAAAGCCGGTCAAAGCCAGCATGACCGAAAAATCAAGCGCGGCCGCAAGCGCCGCAACCGCCGCCCCCAGGGCAAACGAGCCCGTATCCCCCATAAAGACCTTTGCCGGGTGTTTATTAAAGAACAGAAACGCGGCGCACGCGCCAATCACAGCCGCCGCAAACACCGCGACATTCGTGATTTCCACGCCATGGACCACTTCGCGCGCCCCCGCCGCAAGCAGCGGATAGCCGATCAGTATCATGCACAGGTAAGCCGCCGCGTTCGTGAGCGTCAAGCTTGTCGCAAGGCCGTCCAACCCGTCCGTTAAGTTCACGCTGTTCACCATGGCAATAAACACAAACATCAAAAACGGTATCTTCGCCGCGTGCAGATCCACCGCAATATCCGTAAACGGGATGCGTTCATAAGAACTGCCCATCACCCGGTACGCCGCATAGGCAATCAATGCGGATACCGCAAGCTGCAACGCGATCTTCTGCCATGCCCTAAGCCCCAGCGACCGTTTTTGAAACAGCTTCACAATGTCGTCCCAAAAACCGATCAGCGCGAATAGCAGCATCGCCCCCAGCAAAAAAGCCACTGTATTTCCCGCCGAAACGCCCGGGTAAACCGATAAGAACAACGTCGCGGCCACCACGCCGATCACAATCATAATACCGCCCATCGTGGGCGTACCCTGCTTTGCGAGGTGGCTCTTTGGCCCGTCGTCACGTATATTCTGCCCGGCCTTTTTCTTCCTTAAAACCGGTATGATCAGCTTCGAGGCGACAAACGTCACAAAAAACGCGATAATCGCCGTCACTGCAATCCTTACGATAAAGCTCATAACTTCCTTTTAGCCCGCATTCTATCTTGACTTCCCCTTTTGAACTCTTTTTATCCCCAGCTCGTCAAATATCTCCTGCACCACTCTCTTTTCATCAAAGTCGTGTTTCACACCCTTTATTTCCTGATACGTCTCGTGCCCTTTGCCCGCCAGCAAAATAATATCCCCCTTTTGCGCGGACTTTATCGCGTGCTTCATCGCTTCTTTCCTATTCTCAATGCAGATATAGTTCTCCGTCACTTTCTTCACGCCTTCCTCTATCTGTGCGAGGATCACACCCGGTTCCTCATACCGCGGGTTATCCGATGTGACCACCGTATAGTCTGAATACTCCGCAGAAATTGCCCCCATCTGCGGGCGCTTGCCCGCATCGCGGTTGCCGCCGCACCCGAACACGGTCACCACGCGCCCCGGCGCGTATTCACGTATGGTCGCAAGCGAATTTTTCAGGCTGTCCGGCGTGTGCGCGTAGTCGAGTATCAAAACAAAACCCCGCCCCCGCGTGTCCAAAAGCTCAAACCTTCCGTTCACTTGCTCCATTTCTTTTAGGCCACGCTCGATATAGTAATCGTCAATCGCAAGCGCCAGCGCCGCCACCGCGGCGGCCAGGCTGTTATACACAGAAAACATACCGGGGACAGGCGTCTCTATATGCAGTGATTTACCCGTAGATTCCAGGTCATAGCAAACGCCGTTTGCCTCCAGTTCCACATTCTTCGCGCTGAACTGTGTGGAATGGATCACCCCATATTCCATCACTTCACCTTTTGCCGCGCCGATCATATGCGCGGCGCTGTCATCGTCCACATTGACCACGGAAATTTTTGACTGTTCAAACAATATGCTTTTCGCCGCAACATACGCATCCCATGTTTTGTGAAAATCCAGATGATCCTGCGTTAAGTTTGAGAAAACGCCCACATCAAATTCTATACCGTACACACGTTTCAAATAGAGTGAATGCGAAGAAACCTCCATCACCAGCACTTCGCAGTTTGCGTCCGCCATCCTCTTCAAAAGCCGCTGTAAATCTATGGATTCGGGTGTCGTCCTCTCTGTTGGCAGCTCTTCGCTGCCTATCATGTTGAGGATCGTCCCGATGAGCCCCACTTTCATCCCGGCCTTTTCCGCGATGCTGCGGATCATATAAGTCGTCGTCGTTTTGCCGTTTGTTCCCGTAATACCTACCATCTTCATCCTGCGCGCCGGATATCCAAAAAACCGCGCCGCGCAAAGCGCCATAGCCTGCCTGCCGTCCTTCACGACAACCTGCGTAACAGCGAGTTCGGGCAAGCGCCTCTCCACCACAATCGCGGCCGCCCCGGCGGCCACCGCCTGCGGCGCGTACTCGTGCCCATCCGCCGCATACCCTGAAATACAANNGTACTCGTGCCCATCCGTCGCGTATCCGGAAATACAAAAAAACAAATCACCCTTTTTCGCGGCGCGCGAATCATATTTTAAATCTAATAGATCGACGTCGGCATTGCCGTATACAGTATGTCTTATATCCTGAAAAAGTTCCGCCAGCTTCATCCGCGCCTACCCTCCTTAGTAGCAATAATAGATTATAGCACAAAATATTGTGCTTTGGAATTCTTTTTTACGGTAGGCCGCTCACGT
>DOMW01000044.1 GCA_003510345.1 Clostridiales bacterium
GGGCGAACGCCCGGCTGATGACGTGGAAGCAGGCGCGGGAAGGCGGGCATGTCGAGTGGGTGAACGGCAGCCGCTACCTGCTCACCGGGCAGCCGGAAGCGTCCGGGATGCTTGCGACATTTAACGCGCGCAGCCGACTTATGGCCATGACGGAGCAATACCACAAAGGGCAATACGCGCCGCGGGGGGCCACGTTGTACGACCTGGCGCTGGCCGTTATAGCCGACGCCAATATCCCGGCCATATTTGAAGGCGAGCGGCCCTATGTGCTGGATGACGGCTTAAAAGCGGTCAAAACAACAGCCCCACTACCGAAGACGTCGCACCGGGAATGCCTTCATTACATCGCCCACGCCGCTGGCATGGCGGCGTACACCGACCGGCGCGGTATCGTGCGGATTGAACCGATAAACGACGAGCAGTATGATTTCGCGATGGATTTCGATACGCTGAAATCCTGGCCGGACATCACTAAAACGCCGCCGTTAAAGGGCGTAAAGGTAAATGTGTACACATATAAACCGGCGGCGGAACCAGTGGAATTGCACAAGGCAACCTATTCACCCGGCAGCTACATGGTGGAATTTGATTTTGCGGATGAGATCACGGTCACCGGCGCAGTGATGAATGCCGCGACGAGCGGCGGCGCGCAGTTTACCGTGACGCAGGCGGGCGAAGTAGTGATCACAGGCAAACCCATCGAAGTTTCCGTGTCGAGCGTTACGGCGCTCACAGGAAATGATGGGGAGATAGAGGAAGTTGATAACCCGCTCATTACAGACCGTGACGCCGCCACGGCGGCTGCAGCCTACATTAAGGAGTATTTGCGGTATCGGGTGACCTATGAATATAACTACCGCGGCAACCCCGAAATTGACGCCACGGACAAAGTATATATGCAGAGCCGCTACGACGCGCGGTTCCCGGCGCGCGTGCTGAAGCACCGGCTGGAATTTGACGGCGCGCTTCACGGAACGGTGACAGCGAAAAGGATGGTGACAGAATGAAATATACGGAAAAGTATCACTTAAGAATGCCGGAAGACCACGAGGCCGTCGAGGTGGACGACATCAACGCGAACGCGGCGGCGGTGGATGCGGAAATGAAGCGGCAGGACGCCGCTTTTTTGTCGCACAAAAGCGCCGCTGTGCTGGATCACCCGGACGGCAGTGTGACTGCGGCGAAGCTTAAGGACGACGCCGTGACCGACCAGAAGATCGGGAACCGGACGTTCGGCGGGATAACGGGAAAGCTGCAAGCGCTGCTATCGGCCATTCAGGCGGCGCTTGACAAAAAAGAAAACACAAGCGGTAAGGGCGCGGCGGGTGGGTACGCGGGGCTGGACACATCAGCCAAAATACCGCTAAACCAACTGCCCGATGTGATCCTCGGGCAAATGGTGCACGCGGGGGATGTGGCAATCGGCGCGTCCGCCGTGGCGACGCTTACGACGTCGGGGAAAACGATTCTGGGGATAACAAGTAATACCATCACGCTTACGAACAACACAGCCGTAACGACCGGTTACCGCGCCAACCAAGGCAACTATTTTCTGGTGACGGCCGCCGGGACGTTCGCCGGGATCGCGCTTCATGTGGGCGACTGGCTCATAGCGAACGAAACCGGCTGGGGCAAGCTGGACAACACCGACGAGGTAACCGGCGTTAAAGGGGATGCGGAATCCACATACCGAACCGGGAATGTCAACATCACCAAAGCGAATGTGGGGCTGGGGAACGTTACAAACGACGCGCAGGTGAAGCGCTCGGAGGTGAAGCAGGCTGCGGGGACATCTACCACGGATGTGATGAGCCAGAAGGCGGTGACGGACGCGATCGCGGTGGCGGGCGGCGGGGACATGAGCAAAGCCACATATGACCCGAACAACAATGGGAAGATCGCCAACGCCCAATTGGAAAATATGACCGCCAATACGATCAAAGGGAGGGCGGCAAGCGCAGGCGCGCCGGAAGACTTAACGGCGGCACGAGCGCTGGCAATTGTGGAAAGTGGTGTTGAAATCGTATCCAATGCAAATGGAACGGCATGGAAATATCCAAGCGGCGTTATGGTGTGCAGGAAAACCGTGGCAGTTACCGCAACGGTCTCATCCGCCGCTGTGATAGGAGGCATGTATCAAGGTGTGTCAAGCGCTATGGGTGGTTGGGCGGCAATGTTCGTTTCTGCGCCTACAATTACCGGCCTTATATATACAAATACAAATGATTTTAGAATCGTAAAAGAAGAAGCTTATTCGCCAAGTGCATCCGCTGCGGGATATTTGCGTATCGTGGCAATGGTAGCGGGTACGGCTAACGGCACGGTGACGATAACAGCGGAAGGACGTTGGAAATAATAACTAAATATGGAGGTAGTGAAAACGACAAAAGAACAGGAGAAAGATCAATGTGGACACACCCTAAAACCGACTGGAAATTTGACGATGATTTTGACCTGTACACCGATTATTTCCGCATAAAAAACAATATCCTGTGGCTGCAAAAGCTGATTGGCGAGGAATACAGGCCGTTTGCCCTCATTCCCATGAACGACTACGGGGTGGACGGGATCGGGTTCGCGGACTTCTACAACAACATCGAGCGGAACATAGATATTCTGGCGGACGCGGGATTTAGGAACTCCAAAATCCAGCCGACAAGAACGTGGAACGCAAACCGGGCGATCTGGAATTTTTCCGACCTGAACAGGATCGAAGGAGCACTGCTGATACTACACAACGACCTGATGAGCGCGCGGGCAAACAGGCCGGTGCTTTCAATGACGCTCGGCGTGAACCAATATATAGAGCCAAAAATATTGGCACAGGAGGGATGACATGGCAAAACCATACAAAGATTTGATTGTAGACGAGGCGGACGGCAAAGCGCGGTACAACCTTGTGGATCGCGCCGGAAATGTCGTCGCGGCTGATGTGGCGCTGCATATTTCCAGCCCTGTTTTGCAGCAAGGCGATACTTACGGCGCGCGGGAAATGAACACGTTTATCACCCGAAGCGACGACGGGGAAGTGCTTACAACAAATTTTTACGTGCAGGAGGACTTTTAAGTGGCAAAGATATATAAGCAAGCGTCGGGCGCAGCGATACCACCGACAGGGGCGGCGGCGTATGGGGACATCGCTATTCGGAAAGATGGCAGGATGCTTGTTTGCGATAGCGGCGGGAACTGGGCCGATCCATCGGACGCGAAAACGTTCGGCGGGCA
>DOMW01000210.1:0-354 GCA_003510345.1 Clostridiales bacterium
GGGCTCCGGCGTCGCCTGCTGCCCGCCGCCGCCGGACATCATCGCGATCGTCGGGTTCAGCCCTAATATAACAACCAGCGCCACAGCAACCGCTACGCCGCCCGTGCCGCCCAATATCGTCCATCTCTTTTTGGGCTGCATACGCTTCCACTTAATTGTAAGCCGCAGGAAAAACTTCTGTATACTATACAGAACACCGCGTTTCCTGCTATATCGCTTGTACATGCAATACCTCCCAAACGGCTCAACAGCCGCATCATTTCTTGTCAATTATACTACAGTATAGATTGCATAGCAACAAATATGAATGAAAAATTACAATTCCGTAACAACTTTTCCATTTTTTTCTCCGTT
>DOMW01000210.1:409-5086 GCA_003510345.1 Clostridiales bacterium
GGGAGCATAGCTCAGCTGGGAGAGCACCTGCCTTACAAGCAGGGGGTCACTGGTTCGAACCCAGTTGTTCCCACCAAAGAAAGAAGGAATTACCGCAAGGTGATTCCTTTTTCCTTTCATGGAACATCATAGCTCTAATTGGAATCTCTGCTTGTACAAGCAGGGGGAAAGCGGAATGAGCGCCGCCGGTGGCGGATAAAGCGAATGCAGCTTTCGCTGAACGCGAGGCAAGCAAGCCGTTGCCCCATGCGGCGCGGCGAGCCCGCAGTGAAGCGGGAACACTGGTTCGAACCCAGTTGTTCCCACCAAAGAAAGAAGGAATTACCGCAAGGTGATTCCTTTTTCCTTTCATGGAACATCATAACTCTACTATATAAAATCAGTTGAATTTAGGCATTGCGTATACAATTCGATGTTAAGTTTATTTGCCCTAAAGCGCCGATTTCAATATCTTTTCAATATCCGCCGCCGTAAGCTCCATAAACGCCCCTGTTTTTTCCCCATTATGCGCGGTGTATCTTTTTACCATGTCCTCAATATCCCCGTCGTCCTTCACGCCGAGTTCTTTTAAGGAAACCGGCATACCAATCGACTTGAAGAAATGCTTCAGGCGGGCTATCCCTTTTCGAACCGTATTGTCCACATCGGCAAAATCATATTCCACATCAAACACACGCATCGCAAACTGCGCGAACCGCTCTTTACCCGCCGGGTATACCATCTGCATCCAAGCCGGGTAAATCACCGCCAACCCCGCGCCGTGCGAAACGTCATACTTCGCTGAAAGCTCATGCTCTATCATATGCGACGTCCATTCCTCCTGCCTGCCCACGCCCAGCGTTCCGTCGTGCGCCACCTTGCACGCCCACATCACTTCGGCGCGCACATCATAATTTTCCGGCTCGCCAAGAACGCGTTTCCCGTATTTTATCAGTGTGCGTATCACCCCTTCGCACATTCTGTCCGTCGTATCCACATACGCCGTATGCGTGAAATACCGCTCCATCACATGCGCGATCGCGTCCGCAACCCCCGCCGCCGTGTGGTAAACGGGTATCGTATACGTTAGCTCGGGGTTCAGCACCGATACTACCGGCCTAAGCCGCTCATCGTTGTAATCCAGTTTTTCCTGCGTTTTCTCGTTGGTCACCACCGAACCTGTGGAAGACTCGCTGCCCGCGCCCGGTATGGTCAGCACAGTCGCCACCGGCAGTATCTTTTCCGCCACCAGCGCTCCCCTGCCCGTGTAATACGCCCACACGTCGTTCTGCCCATTCGGCGCGCCGCAGGCAATCGCTTTCGCCGAGTCGATCACGCTGCCGCCGCCCACGCCGACCACAAGATCCACATTGTTTTCGCGGCACACATCAATTCCCTTATACACAAGCGAAAGAAACGGGTTTCCCTTCACCCCGCCGAGCTCAAAACACGTGATCCCCGCGCTTTCAAGCGACGCCCGCACCCGTTTAAGCAGCCCGGACTCCCGTACCCTTTCACTGCCATAATGCAGCAGCGCACGGCTCGCTTTGCCTTTCAGCGCCGCGCCCAGCTCATTTTCCATCCCTTTGCCAAACAGTACTTTTGTCGGGTTATTATAGATCGCATTATTCATGACAATACACTCCCATTCCCTTCTTGTTTTGTATTATTTTAGTATGGCATATCCATAAAGTCAATGCTCCCGGGCAACTGCTGATAAAAGTGGGTCATGCCGGAAATAGGGAGGGGCAGATATGTAAGTGAAGGGTTGGAAATTGAAGTCCTGTAGGCAGCGCAGGCGTAAGGATCATCGGTTACTTAGAGCAAATGCCGAATAAGCTTATTTAGCACAGTGTTCTTTTTTATCCACAAAAGCATCCCACTCTTGCACAAGATTGTTTTCCTCACAGTACCAATGGCATTTTTGGTTTACTTCATCATCGCTCATATCCTCTGTTTTCTTCATTCTATAACGATACACCTTATGAAGCTTGAAAAATTCACGGGAATACTCCCCATATTTCCGGCTCAGTCTCTTTTTCTCATTTTTTGTAATAATCGGAATCTTGTCCATTCGGTACTTTCTTTTCCTCACCCTAACCGCGCGGACAGCACCCAATTAAAACCGTACTTGTCCTTCAACATCCCGCTGACGCCGTTATCGTGGGGCGGCGGGTTAGGTTGCAGCTTCTCCACAACGATTCCTCCCTCCGCAAGTATACCAAAGGCTTTTTGCGCCTTTTCCACGCTTGCGCAGACTACGTGAATGTGGATCGCCGAACCCTTTTCCACCGGCCAGATCGCGTCGGCGCCGCTGACGCCGCCTGTTTCAGTGAGCATGATCTGCCCGTGCATGATTCTGTTCTTCTGCGCCTCGTCCATGCCGGGATAGGCGCTTTCGGGCGCGTCCCCATAGCGCGCAAGCACCGGCTCCCCGCCGTCAAACGCCCGCTGATACAGCCGGAACGCCGCTTCGCATTCCCCCGTAAAATTGAGATAAGGCATCACCATTTTTCTTTCCCCTTTCAAAATCAGATAGTTTTCCCGGGAAGAGCCTTTTTCCGGGCTTTCACAGTAAATACAATCAACACAACCACGAACGACAGCGTCTGCGCAATCGTGATGCGGACAGACTGCATCTCGTCCGCGCCGGAAACCGTCGCTACGTGCAGGAGGTTGATGATGGCATTGTTGACAAAATGCGCCGCCATGCCGAACCATAACGCGCCGGTCAGCCGGTACAGCAAAGCGTACTGAATCCCGCCCAGCGCGCTGGTTCCCACCAGCATCAGCCCCAACATGAACGCCCCGCCCGGCGACTGCACGCCGTCCAGCACGTTACGCACCGGCTGCGCGATATGCCATACACCGAACAGCACCGCCGAAAATATACACGCCTTCAGGAAGGAATACCGTTCCTCAGCCAAACGGATAAACAGCCCGCGGAAAATCCCTTCCTCCATGATGACGTTGATGATATTCCCCGCCACGCAAATCAAAACAAATTGGATGCCGCTTTGAATCACCGAATCGCCTGTTGTGGAGTAGCTGGCGACGTAAAACCGCAGCGCAGGCATGTTCCCCGCCGATGTTTGCAGCAACATCTCCGTGCCGTAGGCTGCCGCGTAAACAGCAAGGCCGAACAATAACCCAAAGCATATCCCTTTTATGGCGCTTTTCGCCTTAAGGCCGATGTCGCTCCATTTGTATTTGATAAGCCAAAGCGCCACCGCAAGCAGGGCGATACCGATCAATTTATGGATAAAAGCCTCGCCTATCACGCTCTGATCCGTCCGTATCACAAGGTACTCGACGGCGCGGAACACAAAGCATACGAGATAGAAGAGCAGTATGAACCTGATGGGCTGTTTTTTGATGTTAGACATAGATGTACCCTCCTTTTTATGTAATTCCCAAGTAAGGCGTCTGCGTTTTTAATCCGTACTTTATTAATAGTATCAGAATACCAAAAAAGATTTAGCTAAATGAGAATGTGGCACGTTTGGTCGATTTCGCGGCATGCTTGGTATTTTCACTGACACCGTAGATTAAAGAAATCCCCAGTTGCAAGGAATCGTCCGGTCAGTGTATCGAAAGAAAGACTACAAGGGCGGCGGTCGGGTCATACCTTTATTGACGGCCTGTGGCAGCGCCTATATAAAAGAATCAAGACCACAACAAAATTTCTTTTGCCGTAGCCTTGACATTTGGCTGGTCTGGGTGACAGGAATTGAACCTGCGACCTCTTGAACCCCATTCAAGCACGCTACCAAACTGCGCTACACCCAGACGACGCGATACCCCGGCGCTGCATACTGCATTATCTCAAATACAGAACACCTTTCTATCAGCTTTGCTATTATATCTAAAATCAGATTTATTGTCAACGGATTCCGGCGCATTCCGTGCATTCCGGCGCATAATTTTCAGCGAGAAAACAACTCTTTCCATATATTACTTGACAAATGAGTCAGTTTGATTTATCATGATAACATAGTATCGTTTTAGTGTAGTAAATAGATAAATAAATGGAGCAGCTATGAGCAAATTGAAATTACAGGCACCGCTGGGCACGGGCGACTACCTGCCGGATGAATGCGCGGAAAAACGTCGGCTGGAACAGTGCCTCCGGCAAGCGTTCCACATGGGCGGCTACGACGAAATAGAAACGCCGTCCTTTGAATATTATGACGTTTTTATGCACGACGCGGTGCAGTATGTGCAGGAAAACATCATCAAATTCTTTGACGCGCGCGGGCGCATCCTTGCCCTCAGGCCGGATATGACCGGCCCTATCGCACGGATGGCGGCGACAAAGCTGGCGGAAAGCACAGATGTGCTGCGCCTCTGCTATGTGGGCAATGTGTACGGCTTTAAAAGCAATGAAAGTGAATATACGCAAGCGGGGGTGGAGCTCATAGGCAAGCGCGGCGCGGAAGCGGATGCGGAGGTGATCGCCCTCGCCATACGCGCGCTTAAAACGGCGGGTATGGTTGACTTTAAAATAGATATCGGCCAGGTGGCGTTTTTTAGAGGACTGCTTGCGGAAACAGAAATCACGGACGAACAGGCCGAGCGCATCCGGCTTCTTACAGACACAAAAAACAGCGTGGAGTTGGAGTATGAGCTTTCGCGCATGAATGTGCAGCACGAGATCATCGGCACGCTTCTTGCGCTTTGCGGGCTATTTGGCGGTGT